>NZ_LSSV01000039.1:0-32016 GCF_001658045.1 Dietzia sp. 111N12-1
ACACATCATCACTGTCAGCCCTCGAACTTGTAGCCCAGCCCGCGGACGGTCACCAGGTGCACCGGCTTGCCGGGATCGGACTCGATCTTCGAGCGCAGACGCTTGACGTGGACGTCGAGGGTCTTGGTGTCGCCGACGTAGTCCGACCCCCACACCCGGTCGATGAGCTGTCCGCGCGTGAGGACCCGGCCCGAGTTGCGCAGCAGGTACTCCAGCAGGTCGAACTCCTTGAGCGGCAGCGTGACGGCCGTGCCGCGGACCAGCACCGTGTGCCGCTCGATGTCCATCCGCACCGGCCCCGACTCCAGGACGCCGATGTCGCTGACCGGCTCCGCCTCGGCCTCGGCGCCGCGGCGCAGCACCGCCCGGATGCGGGCGATGAGTTCGCGGGCCGAATAGGGCTTGGTCACGTAGTCGTCGGCGCCCAGCTCCAAACCGACGACCTTGTCGATCTCACTGTCGCGGGCGGTCACCATGATCACCGGGACGGTCGACGTCGTCCGCAGTCGCTTGCACACATCGGTGCCGGACATCCCGGGGAGCATGAGGTCCAGCAGCACGATGTCCGCGCCCTCGGACTCGAAGTTCTCCAGCGCGGTCGGGCCGTCCCCCGCGACGGTGACCTCGAAGCCTTCCTTGCGGAGCAGGAACGCCAGCGGATCCGCCAGCGAGTCCTCGTCCTCCACGATCAGCACCCTGGTCACGGCACCTGGTCCTCTCCTTGGTCGGCGTGCTCGGCGCCGGGGGTCCCCCCGGCGCCACCCGGCTCCACATGAGCCGGAAGTTCGAGTGTGAAGGTCGACCCCGTACCGGGGCGGCTCCACAGGCTGACGGCGCCGTTGTGGTTCTGGGCGACGTGCTTGACGATCGCCAGACCCAGCCCGGTCCCGCCGGTGGCGCGGGAACGGGCCTTGTCGACGCGGAAGAACCGCTCGAAGACGCGGGCCTGGTGCTCCGGGGCGATGCCGATCCCGCGGTCGGTGACCCGCAGCGTCACGGTGTCCCCGGTCGCGGACCGGGTGATCGACACCGGGGTGTGGTCGGGCGAGTAGTTGATGGCGTTCGAGATGAGGTTGGCCACCGCCGTGACCAAGAGGGTCCAGTCCCCCTTGACCTCCAGCCCGGACGGCGCATCGGTGATGAGCTCGATCCCGGCCGCCTCCGCCGCCGACGCGGACCGGCGCAGGGCCTCGGCCACCACGTCGTCCACGTCCACCGGTTCCGGGTCGCGGATCCGTTCGGCGCCCTGCAGTCGAGAGAGTTCGATGAGCTCGGAGACCATCTTGCCGAGCCGCTGGGCCTCGCTCACCACGCGTCCGCCGAAGTACTCGACCGAGTCCGGGTCGTCCTTGGACTCCAGCAGCGCCTCGGCGAGCACCGCCATCGCCCCGACCGGGGTTTTGAGCTCGTGCGACACGTTGGCGACGAAGTCGCGGCGGGCCGCCTCCATACGACGGTGCTCGGAGTCGTCGTCGGCGAAGACCACGACGAACTGCTCGCCGTTGCCCTCGAGGATCTCCCCGCGCCCGCTCACCGACGGTATGCGGCGGCGGCCGGGGGCCATCTTGGCGGGCAGGTCGAACCGGGCGGGGTGGCCGTCCGTGAACGTCGACCGGGCCGCGCGCCAGACCGGCTCCACCAGCAGGCGGTCATCGACGATCCCCAACTCCGCTGCACGACGGTTGTAGAGGACCACGTCCTGGTGGCGATCCACGACCGCCAGTGCGTACGGCGCCTGCTGATAGACGCCCCGCAGGACATCCAGCCGGCTGGGCCCGGCCTGCTCCGCGCGCCGACGCTCACCGCGTCGGTGGATCAGTGGGACGACGAAGCCGCCCACGATGAAGCCGATGATCCCGGCGACGATCGCGAGGAAGATCCCCAGACTGACCTGCACGACCCCGATCCTACGGTGTGGCGTTCCGGCGCCCGAATCGCCAAACCCCCGGCCACCTGCGCGAAGTTCGCAGGCTGCCGGGGGTTCGCGACCCGTTCACCGGGCCTTCACCTACTACTTGCCGCCCTGGTTGGCCACGGCGGCCGCACCCGCGGCGGCGGCCTCCGGATCGAGGTAGGTGCCGCCCGGGTTGGCGACCAGCCCGGTCTCGTCGAAGTGGTAGACCAGCGGGATCCCGGTGGGGATGTTCAGGCCGGCAATATCCTCGTCGGAGATGCCGTCGAGGTGCTTGACCAGGGCGCGCAGCGAGTTGCCGTGCGCGGCCACCATCACGGTCTTGCCCTCCGCGAGCTTGGGGGCGATCTCGGCGACGTAGTACGGGATGAACCGGTCCACGACGTCCTTGAGGCACTCGGTCAACGGCACCTCCGGCAGGTCCGCGTAGCGCACGTCGGAGGTCTGCGAATACTCGCCCGCCGGGTCGATCGGCGGCGGCGGGGTGTCGTAGCTGCGGCGCCACAACATGAACTGCTCGTCGCCGAACTGGTCCTTGATCTCCGCCTTGTTCAGGCCCTGGAGCTTGCCGTAGTGACGCTCGTTGAGCTTCCAGTGCCGGATCACCGGGACCCAGTGGCGGTCACAGGCGTCCAGCGCGATGTTCGCGGTGGTGATCGCGCGACGCAGCAGCGAGGTGTACAGGATGTCCGGCAGGATCCCGGCCTCGGCGAGGAGCTTTCCGCCGCGGACCGCCTCCTCCCGACCGAGATCGGTGAGGTCGACATCGACCCAGCCCGTGAACTGGTTGGATGCGTTCCACGTGGACTGCCCGTGACGCAGGAGGACGAGTGTTCCGTAAGCCATACGGCCATTATGACCCGCGCTCCGAGGACTACGGTGCAGACATGACCGCACACGCCGGAGACACCCCCGAATCGACCGGGCGGCCGTGGACCGTCCACTACACGCCGGGGACCACGCAGGATCTCGACTACGGCACCACCACGCTGATCGACCAGTTCGACGACGCCGTGAGCTCCTACTCGTCCCGGCCCGCCACCGAGTTCTTCGGCCGCCTGACCACCTACGCCGACCTGGGCAGGCGGGTGCGCCGCGCCGCCGAGGGCCTGCGGCGCCTGGGCGTCGACCGCGGCGACCGCGTCGCCGTGCTGCTGCCCAACTGTCCCCAGGGCGTCGCGGTCTTCTATGCGGCCCTGCGCATCGGTGCGATCGTCGTGGAGCACAACCCCCTGTACACCGCCGACGAGCTCGAGGGCCCCTTCGCCGACCACGGGGCGAAGGTGGTCGTGACCTGGAACGTCGTCGCGCCCGTGGTGCGGGACCTCGCCGACCGGCCCGGCACCGCGATCGAGCACATCATCTCGGTCGACCTGCTCGACGAGCTCCCCGCCGCCAAGAGGCTGGCGCTCAAGCACCTGCCGGTGCCGTCACTGCGCGCCTCCCGGGACAAGCTCTCCCGGCCGGCACCCGGCACGCTGGACTGGGCGGACCTCGAGACGGGCGCCGAGCTGGATTTCTCGTACCCGCGGCCGGCGGCCGAGGATCCCGCGTTGATCCTCTACACCTCCGGCACCACCGGCACCCCGAAGGGCGCCGTGCTCACCCACGCCAACCTGGTGGCCAACGCGAAGATGGGTCGCGCCTGGGTTCCCGAACTCACGCCGGGCGAGGAGAAGTTCCTCGCCTCCCTGCCGATGTTCCACGCCTACGGCGTCACGCTGTGCGTGGTGTTCGGGATCGCCGAGGGCGCGCGGCTCCAACTGGTCCCGACCCCCGACATGGACCTCATCATGCCGATCCTGAAGAAGGAGCTGCCGACCTTCATCCCGGCCGTCCCGCCGATCTACACCAAGATCCTGGAGGAGGCCGAAAAGCGGAAGATCCCGCTGCACGGCATCCGGCACTCGCTGTCCGGCGCCATGAGCCTGCCCGCCGAGCTCATCGAGAGGTGGGAGTCCGCCACCGGCGGCCTCCTGGTCGAGGGATACGGGATGACCGAGACCTCCCCCATCACCGTCGGCAACCCCATGTCGACGGCGAGGCGGGCCGGCTCCATCGGCGTCCCGTTCCCGGACACCGATATCCGTGTCGCGGACAAGGACGACCCCTCGGTCGACGCACCGGCCGGCGAGCCCGGTGAACTGTTGGTTAAAGGACCGCAGGTGTTCCCGGGCTACTGGCGCAACGAGAAGGCGACCGCCGAGACCTTCCACGACGGTTGGATCCGCACCGGCGACGTCGTGGTGCAGGACTCCGACGGCTTCCTCCACGTGGTGGACCGGATCAAGGAGATGATCGTCACCGGCGGGTTCAACGTCTACCCGTCGGAGGTCGAGGCGGTGCTGCGCACGGCCCCGGGCGTCGCGGACTGCGCCGTGGTGGGCCGCCCGAGCTCCGACGGCGGCGAGAAGGTCATCGCCGCGGTCGTGCCGGAGCCCGGCGCCACACTCGACCCCGACGCCCTGCGCGCGCACTGCAAGGGCTCGCTGGCCGGGTACAAGGTCCCGCGCGAGTTCGTCGAACTGGACGAACTGCCCACCAACCCGATGGGCAAGGTCCTGCGCAAGAGGGTCGCGCAGCAGATCAACCCCTGACCGGTGGGTTGTCCCGGCCCCGGGCTACTCGGGCTGGGGCAGGTCCTCGGTGAGGTGGCGGAACGCGTCGAGGTTGCGCAGCGGCTCGCCCCGGGACACCCGCCACTCCCACTCGCGGCGGATCGAGGTGTGGAAGCCCAGCTCGATGAGGACGTTGAAGTCGTGGTCGGCGGCCTCGAGCACCTGACCCAGCACGCGGTCGAGCTCCTCCTCGGTCACCGCGACCAGCGGCATCCGGCCGACGAGGTAGATGTCGCTGTTGTTGTCCAGCGTGTAGGCCACCTGGTAGAGCCGCCGGTTGCGCCGCAGCAGGTAGTTGTAGACCTTCTCGAAGTCCTCGTCGGGTCGGCGGCACACGAACGCCTCGATGCGCACGCTCTCCCGGTTCACCGTCAGGTGGCACGCGGTCTTGAGGCGCTTCTCCCCCGGCAGGATCACGACGAAGGTCCGTCCGTCGGCCAGCGTCGACTCGATCTCCCGCTCCACGAGGAAGTTGCGGATCCGCTCGACGGTGGGGGCGTCGACATCGTCCCGGTGCGGGGCCGGCCCGTCGTCGTCCATGCGCTTGCTCTCGGTGGGGTCGATCATCGTGACTCCTTCGGGGTGGTCGGCTGGGACTTCTCGTCGGCTGGGGCCTGTCGTCGGCTGGGGCCTGTCGTCGGCAAAGACTTGTCGTCGGCCGGGCCAGGCGTCGGCCGGGCCTCGTAGGCGATTCGACGCGGCGGCTCCTGCGGACGGGAGATCAGGACGCGGTGGCCTCCGCACGTCGGGCCCGGTATGCGGCCATCGTGCCCGCATACGAGGACAGCAGCCCGTCGGCGGTGGAGTCCCAGGAAAACCCGGAGGCGTGTACCGGGGCGGCCCGCGACATCGACAGGCGCAGCTCGTCGTCGTCCAACAATCCCGACAACACGCGCGCCCACTCCCGCGGATCGTGCCCGTCGACGGTGATCCCGGTCCGGCCGTCGCCGACGGCCGTCGGCAACCCGCCCACCGCGGCCGCGACCACGGGGGTGCCGCACGCCTGCGCCTCGAGCGCCACCAACCCGAACGACTCCGAGTACGACGGCACCGCCACGATGTCGGCGGCGCGGTAGACGTCCACCAGCTCCGACGGCGGGCGCGGCGCCAGGAAGCACACGCGGTCGGCCACACCCAGCTCCTCGGCCAGCTCCATCAGCGAGCGCGGCCTTTCGAGCCCCGACCCGCTGGGCCCACCGACGACCATCAGACGCACATCGCGGCGGGGCTGGGCGCGCACCATCTCGGCCAGCGCCCGCACGATCACGTCGGGCGCCTTGAGCGGTTGGATCCGGCCGACGAAGGCGATCACCTCGGAATGCTGCCCCAGCCCGAGCGCGCGGCGGGCCCGCTCGGTCCCGCGTTGGGTGCCGGGGGTGTATTGCTCGAGGTCGGCGCCGGGCGGGACGACGTCGGCATGCGCGGGGTCGGCGTCGTAGTAGTCGACGAGTTCGCGCAGTTCGTCGGTGGTATTGGCGACGAGCCGGTCGGCGGCGTCCACGATCTGCTGTTCACCGATCCGCCGGGACTCGGGCTCGGGGGTGTCCCCCTCGGCGAGGACCGCGTTCTTCACCGCCGCCAGGGTGTGCGCGGTGTGCACCAGTGGCACCCCCCAGTGCTCGGACGCGACGAGCCCGGCCTGGCCCGAGAGCCAGTAGTGGGAGTGGATGAGGTCGTAGTGGCCCGGCGCCTGCCCGGCCTCCGCCCGCATCACGCCGGCGACGAACGGGCACAGCTGCGTGGGCAGGTCCTCCTTGCGCAGGCCCTCGAACGGTCCGGCCACGATGTTGCGGACCAGCACGCCGTCGCCCGCCTGCTCGACCGACGGCTGCGACGAGTGGGTGGCGCGGGTGAAGATCTCGACCTCCACCCCGCGGCGGGCCAGGCGGCGCGCGGTCTGCAGGACGTAGACGTTGAGCCCACCCGCGTCGCCCGTGCCCGGCTGGGCGAGCGGCGAGGTGTGGAAGGACAGGACCGCGATGCGCCGGGGCAGGGGGTGCGCGGCGCCGGGGTCGAGGTCGGTTACGGTCACCCGTCCGATTGTGCCCCCGCCCGCGCCGGGGTGCACGTCGCCCGTGCCCCCGCCCGCCCTGAGGTGACGACGACGAGGTGGGCTCCAGCGCGCCGGGCCCGCCCGCCACGAACGGCTACAGGGAGGCGGCGAACTCGTCGAGCTCGGCGAGGAAGCGCGGCGTCTCCTCGAGGAACGGCGCGTGCGCGGACTCGGCGAACTCGACGTAGCGGCCGCCGGGGATCATCTCGGCGTTCGCCTGCCCGGCCGACGGCAGCACCACCCCGTCGTGGGCGCCGTGGATGACCAGCGCGGGGATCGACAGGCCGCGCAGGGTGTCGTCGTTGTCCACCTTGCGGGTGAGCAGCGCCTGCCGGACCGTCGGCGGCGTGGCCAGCGACAGGCCCAGGATCCGCTGCCCGTCCGAGCCCGATCCCGAGCGCATCATGGCTGCTCCGAAGCTGGTGAACGCCGCCAGCGCGACCGACGGCTTCTCGTCGAACGCCCCGCCCGAGGTGACCTCCTTCATGGCCGGGCCGATCGCGCCGCCCGCCGAGCGGGAGAGGGAGGTGACCGCACCGCACAGCACGATCCCGCCGACCCGGCCCTCACCGCGGGCGGCCAGGTAGTCCGCGACCACGACCCCGCCGTAGGACCAACCCAGGAGGATCGCGCCCGAGCCCTCGGTGATCCCGGCGGAGTCGAGGACGGCCTCGACGTCGTCGGCCCACTGCGGTGCCGAGTCGTAGCCGCCGGCCGGGACGTCGGAGTGCCCGTGGCCGCGCAGGTCGATCGCCACCACGCGGAAACGCCGGGCCAGGTCGTTCAGCACGTCCTGCCCCCAGCTCGCGCTCGACTGCGCCCACCCGTGGATGAGCACGAGCGGCCGGGCGGCGGGGTCACCGAGCACGCGGTAGGCGATCGCGGTGCCGTCGGACGAAACGGCCGAGGCGAGGGCGGGCGCAGGGAGGGTGGGCGCGGGCGTCGAGGCGGCGGGGGCGTCGGTACGGGCGTCGGTTGGCGAGGCGGAGGGGGAGGCTGAGGTCATGAACCTCATGGTGCCAGAGCCGATCGCCGCGATCCGGCCCCCAGACCCCGCCCGCGGCGGTTACCGTTGCGCAATGGCAGCCACCAGCACCCGGACCGACCCCGATGTCGTGGTCCGCACGTTCTTCGACGCCCTGATGACCGGCTCCACCGCCTCCGCCGCGGACCTGCTCAGCGAGGACGTCTGGTGGGCCAACATCGGCCTGCCGACCATCCGGGGCAAGCGCGCGGTCGTCGGCGCGATCTCCTCGATGAACCGCAGCATCCGCTTCGGCGTGGAGATCCACCACCTCGCGGTGTCGGCGCCCGCGGACCCGACCGACCCGGCGGCCCCCGTCGTGGTGCTCACCGAGCGCACCGATTACCTGGGGGTGGGGCGGTTCCGCGTCGGCTTCTGGGTGTGCGGCCGCCTCGAGGTCCGCGATGGCCGGGTGTGCGGTTGGCAGGACTACTTCTCCAAGGCCGACATGGCCAAGGGCGCGGTGCGCGGACTCGTCGAAATGGTCACTGGTCGGGGTCGCTGACCTCGTCGTCGTCGTCCTCCCCCATCGACCGTGTCGGACCCGCCGCCTAGTCTCTAGGCCATGAGCATCGACCACTCCGCCGCCCGTGAGCGGCTCGCCGCCCTGCCCGCCGAGACCCGCATCGCGGTGGTGACGGGGGCGTCGTCGGGGATCGGTGAGGCGTCCGCGCGCGAGCTGGCCGGCCTCGGGTTCCACGTGGTCGTCGGGGCGCGGCGGGTCGACCGGCTGGAGGCGCTCGCGGCGGACATCGGCGGCACCGCCCTGCCCCTCGACGTCACCGACGCCGACTCGTGCGAGGCGTTCTGCGCGGCCATCCCCCGGCTGAACGTGCTGGTCAACAATGCGGGCGGCGCCAAGGGCACGACCAGTGTGATGGACGCCGACGAGGACCAGTGGCGCTGGATGTGGGAGACCAACGTCATCGGCACGCTGCGCATGGTCCGCGGTCTCATGCCGGTGCTGGTAGATACGGGCGACGGGCTGGTCATCACCATCACCTCGATCGCGGCCCTCGAGTCGTACGACAACGGCTCCGGTTACACCTCGGCCAAGCACGCTCAAGCGGTCCTGCACCGGACGTTGCGCGGGGAGCACCTGGGCCAGCCGGTGCGGTTCACCGAGATCGCGCCCGGCATGGTCGATACCGAGTTCTCCCGCGTGAGGTTCGACGGCGACGACGACAAGGCGGCCGCCGTCTACCGTGGGCTCACCCCGATGGTGGCCGAGGACGTGGCGGAGATCGTCGGGTTCGTGGCGAGCCGGCCCTCGCACGTCAACCTGGACCAGATCGTGGTGAAGCCGCGGGACCAGCACTCCGCGATGCGCGCCCACCGGGGCTGATGTGCGGTAGGTGAGGCTGGCCATGGTGTACCCAGGTTAGGCTTACTGACCTGGTGAAACGTCGCCGGCGAACATAGGCTGGCCCCCTACCGAAAGGGGCCTCCTCCATGGCCAGGAACAAGAACTCATTCGTCGAACTCCTCTCCGCTCAGGTCGGTCACGAGTTCGCCGCCAGTCAGCAGTACATCGCGATCGCCGTGTGGGCGGACGCGCAGGACCTACCGCAGTTGGCGTCGCGCTTCTACTCGCACAGCCTGGGTGAGCGGAACCACGCGATGATGATGGTCCAGTACATGCTCGACCGGGAGATCGCCGTGACGATCCCGGCCGTGCCCGCGCCGGAGGCCCAGTTCCGCGGTCCCGCCGATGCGCTGCGCGCCGCACTGGAGCAGGAGAAGCAGGTCACCCGGCAGATCGAGGCGATGTTCCAGGCCGCCCGCGCCGAATCCGACCCGCTCGGCGAGCAGTTCATGCTGTGGTTCCTCCGCGAGCAGGTCGAGGAGGTCGCCAACATGAACACCCTGGTGACCATCGCCGAGCGCGCCGCCGACGACTGGTTCCGCATCGAGGAGTACCTGGCCCGCGAGACCGACTCCTCCACCAACACCGGCACCCCGCCCTCCGTGGCCGGCGGCGCCGTCTGACCCTGCGCCGGCTGCGCCGCCACGCCGCCGGGCCACCGCGCCACCTGGCCACCTCGCCGTCGAGAAGAGTGTTTCGCGCGTATCTGTCGAGTAGAGGCGCGCGAAACACTCTTCTCGACGGCGGCGCGGTGGCAGGCGCGGTGGCGGGGAGGCAGCGGCGCGGCGGGCGTTGCGATCAGCCGCGGGAGAACTCCACGTAGCTCACCCCGCTCTCGAAGTCTCGACGCGTCCGACGGGTCAGCGCCAGCGGGAGCGCCCCGCCAGCCGCGCCCGGCCCGCCCGTCGCCCGCGCCACCAGCGGGATGCCCGCGCCGAGGACGACGGGATTGACCTTGAGGCGGAACTCGTCGATCTCGTCGACCACCTGCCCGGCCAGCATCCCGCCCCCGCACAGCCAGATGGCCAGCGGCGAGCCCTCGGCCTTGAGCCGGCGGACCAGCGTCACCGGGTCCTCGTCGGACGCCGTCAGCCCCTCCTCGGCCGGCAGCTCGTCCGGCCGGTGGGTCACCACGTACTGGCGCAGGTGCGGGTACCCGCTGGCCAGTCCCTCGTCCACGGCCACCTGATGGGTGGTGCGGCCCATGATCACGGTGTCGAATGCCCGGTGCGGGGTCCGCGCCAGTCCGAGCGGCTCGCGCAGGTGGCCGGGGATCGTCTCCGGATAGTGCTCGATGATCCAGGGCATGTGGTCGCCCTCGACGGGGAAGGCGTCGACGCCGCCGTCGGGGTCGGCGATGACACCGTCAACGCTCACGGCCACGTAGTAAATGAGCTTGCGCATGGTGGGCCCTCTCTCGGGGATAGGTGTGTTCGCGTGCGTCCACCCCGCCGGAGCGGGGTCAGCCGAGGGTGATCACGTCGTCCACCCCCACTCGATCGCAGAATCCGTCGTCGTGACTGATCAACAGCAGCGCACCGCGCCACTGCGAGAGCGCGTCGGCGAGCACCTCTACACCGTCGAGGTCGAGGTTGTTGGTCGGCTCGTCCAGGACCAGCAACTGCGGGACCGGGCGGGCGAACAGCCGCGCCGCCAGCGCCGCACGGAGTCGCTCGCCACCGGACAGGTCACCGAGCCGGCGGAACCCGGCGCCGCCGGTGAACAGCAGCCGCGCCGCGTGGGCATGGGCCTCCTCCGCCGACGCGGCGGGGCGGACGGCTCGGATCGCGTCGATGACCGACCACTCCGGATGCTCGACGCGCAGATCCTGCGGCAGCAGGGCAAACGGGACGTGGACCACCTCGTCGTTGAACCCCTCGTCGACGAACCCCTCGTCGACGCCGCCGGCGCGGTCCGGACCGCGAGCGCCGAGGAGGCGTCGCAGCAGCGTCGTCTTGCCGCTGCCGTTCGGCCCGGCCAGGCGCACGCGCGCGGGCCCCGCGAGATGGACCCGGCCCGCGACGGGGTCATCGACGTCCAGCACCACCCGGCCGGCCGGCAACCCTGGGTCGGGCAGCTCGACCCGCAGCCGCTCCTCGCGCCGGACCGCGGCATTGGCCGAGCGCATCCGCTCCCGCGCCTGCTCGACGCCCTGGTCGTGGACCGCGCGCAACCTGCCGGCCGATTCCTGCGCCGACGCGCGACGGGCGTTCATGAGGATCTTGGGCATTCCGCCCGCCGCCTGCACCCGCCGCCCCTGCGCGACCCGCCGGCTCGCCTTCTCGACCCCCTCGACCCTGTCCCGCCTCTCGGCGCGCAGATCGTTCCGCGCCCCGGCCAGCGACTGCACCGCGGCCGCCTGCTCGGTCTCGATCACCTCGCGATAGTGCGCGTACGGCCCGCCGAACACCCGACAGCGGCCGGCGCGCAGCTCGACCGTCCTGCCGGCACGGTCCAACAGCTCGAGATCGTGGCTCACCACCAGGACCACGCGATCGCCGCCGCCCACGAACCCGCCGATCGCCGCGAACAGCCGCTCCCGCGCCCGCCCGTCGAGATTGTTGGTGGGTTCGTCCAGCAGGAGGACCCGGGGCCGCCCGAGCAGTCGACCCGCCACCGCGGCCAGAGTGCGCTCCCCGCCGGACAGCGCCACCACGGGTCGGTCCAACTCGGTCGGCAGGCCCAGGTCGTCGAGCAGCGCGACCGTGCGCTCGGCCACGGCCCAGTCATCGCCGACGAGCTCGAAGTCGTCGTCGTCGCCCTCCCCCGCCTCGATCCGCGCCAGCGCCTCCAGTCGCCCGCCCACGCCGAGCTCATCGGCGAGGGTGCGCTCCGCCGGGGCGTCGGCGAGCAGTTGCGGCAGGTATCCCACGGTGGGCGGGCCCGCCGGATCGCCGTCGACGGTGATCGACCCGTGCGTCGGCCGACGTTCGCCCGCGATGAGGCGGAGCAGGGTGCTCTTGCCGGCGCCGTTGCGACCGACGAGGGAGGTCAGGCCGGGACCGACGGCGAGGTCGAGCCCGTCGAAGAGTGGGGTGTCGTCGGGAAACGCGTACGCGACGTCCGACAGGACGAGGAAAGACATGCGTGCTCCAGGAGAGGTGGCGTGTGGCCGGGACTCACCTGTGGTTCAGCACTGTCCTTCGATCTCCTCGTCTCATTCCCCTCGGCTCCGCCCCCCTCGCGGCCCCGGGTCTCCCCGGAGTCGCGCCGTGCGCCCGACCGACGTTCACGCTGAAGCTACACCGCGGTCCCGGCGGCGGCAAGAGCCGGATTCTGCACGAACCCGCGCCCGCTCACCACGACCCTGCGCCGGTCCACGGAGTTCCGGTGCCTCGGCGGGCGGGTCGGTCGATGCGGCAGATCGCGTGGAGGGGCGTGTCACCGGGGTTGTCGGGCGTGAGCTCCGCGTCCGGCAACCGCCGGAACCCGGCCCTGAGCAGGGCACCCCAGGATCGCGGGTTCTCGATGTTCACGGGAACGATCACGCAGCTCGCGCCGGGGTGGTGAGCCCAGATCTCGGAGACCGCCCGGGCCGCCATCGCCGCACCGGCGCCCCTGCCGCGTGCCGCCGGTTCGGCGATGCATTCCGTCTGTGCGTCATCGAGGTAGGGGCCGAAGTCCTGTTCGACCCGGTCCGGCGAGTTCTCCGACCACCATCGTGCGACGAGCGGCTCGGCCAGCCAGCGCGCGAGCGTCGGCAGGTCGTCGCGGGTCAGCGGACGGAACCTCACCTCGGGAGCGGCGGTCTCGACGGCTCCAGCGTAGACCCGGCCGGGACTCCTGCCGAGGGTGTGACGGCGCGAGTGTGACGGCGCGGGTGTGACGGCGAAAGAGGGACGGCGAGGGCTACATGAACGCGCTGGGCGGCAGGCCCTCGCGGCTGCTCATGGGCAGTTCCTTCTCGAGCCGCTCCATGAAGAAGTGCGACTGCACCGCGGTCCAGATGTTGTTGGTGAGCCAGTACAGGCCGATCGCGATGGGGAAGTTGAAGAAGTACGCGCCCACGATCGGGAAGAACGGGAACAGGTACATCATGATCTTCATCGACTGGTTCATCGACTCGGTCATGGACTCGGCCATCGACTGGAAGTCCTGCGGCTTGGCCGCCGCATCAGCGCCTGCTCCAGCGCCCGGACCGGCCGCGCCGGCAGCGCCCGCGGTGGCGGGAGTGCCCGGGGTGCCGGCCGTACCATCGCGGCGGTCGGCGGCAGTGGAGCCGCCCTCCGACCCGACGTCGGCGTCGGCCGCGGTGGCGGGCTTCTCACCGTCGATCTCCACCACTTCGCCGTCGACGAACGGCCCGCCGGCGCGGTCCTCGGCCTCGACCTGCGCGATCGCCGCCTGCTCGGCAACCTTGGCCGCCTTCTGCCGGCGGAAGGAGTTCCACATGTTGATGAACGTGGCGATGCCGGCCAGCACGAACAGCGGCACGGCCAGCATGAGGATGTCCTCGCGCACGAGCCCCGGGTGCAGCGAGTCCATGACCTCCTGCGGCATCCGGATGTAGGACGCCAGCGGCACCCCGAAGATCTCCGCGTTGAGGAACGACTCGACCTGGTCGGGACCGAACGCCCCGTTGGTCATGGTGGCGGCTTCCTCGATGGACACCCCGCGCGGCGAGAAGTTGATCAGCACGTAGTACAGCCCCAGGAAGACGGGGATCTGCACCAGTAGTGGCAGGCAGCCGGCCGCAGGGTTGACGCCGGCGCCGGAGTACAGCTCCTGCATCTCCTTGGCCTGGGCCTGCCGGTCCTCGGGCGACTTGCGATCCTTGTACTTGAGCTGCAGTTCCTTCATCTTGGGGGCGAGCTGCGCCATCTTGCGCATCGAGTACTGCTGCCGCCACATCGACCGCAGCAGCAGCAGGCGCACTGTCACCACCAGCAGCAACACCGAGCCGACCCACGCCACGCCCGAGTCGGGGTCCACGACGAAGCTCAGCGCCCAGTGCCAGAACTTCATGACGAGCGACACCGGATACGCGAACAGGTCCACGGGATTCTCCAACGACGAGCGGCGCCGGGGAGGGCGCGCGGGGCGGGACAGACCACAAAGGTCTCCCTCCAGCGTGCCAGGGTCGGCGCCCGCGGTGGGCGTCGGGGTCGTGCGGCCGGGGTCAGGCGGCCGGGGTCAGGCAGCCGGGCGACACGCGGGCGTCAGATGCTGCAGCCCACCCACACCGGCTCGGGGTACAGCTCCACGCCGAACGCCTCGCGCACGCCGTCGCGCACCTCGCGCGCCAGCGCGATCACATCGTCCGCCGTCGCCGACCCCCTGTTGGTCAGCGCCAGCGCGTGTTTGGTGGAAAGACGCGCGGGTGACGACGACGAGGGATGCCCCTTGGAGAAACCGGCCCGCTCGATGAGCCATCCCGCCGAGAGTTTGATCCCACCAGGGGCGGAGAAGGCGGGCATCTGCTCGGCCTGCGCGGACCCGAGCCTGCCCGCCACCCGGGATCGCACCGTGGGGAGTTCGTCCTCGCCTATCACCGGGTTGGTGAAGAAGGATCCCGCGGACCAGGTGTCCTCGTCGTCGTCGTCCAACACCATCCCCTTGCCGCGGCGTAGTTCCAGCACGGTCCGCCGCACCACGGCGGGGTCGGTCCGCTCGCCCGGCGCGACGCCGAGGCGGCCGGCAAGTTCGGCATAGCGGATCGGTTCGCTGCGGCCGGCGGGGTCCAGGCGGAACTCGACCTCCAAGACCACGGCGCGGTCGGAGTTCTTGAGCACGGACGTGCGGTAGGCCAGGCCGAGGGCGTCGGGGGCGACCCACTCGTCGACGCCGGTGGCGCGGTCTAACCAACGCACGCGGTGCAGGACCTGGGCGACCTCCACCCCGTAGGCGCCGACGTTCTGCACGGGCGTCGCGCCGACCGAACCCGGGATGCCGGACAGGCATTCGAGGCCGCCGTAGCCGCGCGCGACGGTGTCTGCGACCAGGTCCTCCCACGTCAGACCCGCACCGGCGCGGACGACGAGCTGGTGGTCGCCTCCGCCGGAGACGTAGCTGATCTCCCGGTTGCGCAGGGCCACCACCACGAGGTCGAGGTCACCGCCGGCGACCACCAGGTTCGAGCCGCCGCCCAGCACCAGCACCGGCACGTCGGCGGCGTCCAGGGCTCGCACGGCCGCGACCACCGCTTCGGCGTCCGCGCACTCCAACAGCGCACGCGGGCGGCCGCCGATGCGAAGGGTGGTCAGGTCTGCGAGACGGGCGCCGGGCACGACGTCGATGCCGTCAATGCGCGCCAGCTCGGCAACGACCGGGTCGGCCGGATGCGGTGCCGGGCTCGCGGACGGGCCGGGCGACGGGCTCGCGGCGGGGTCGGGCGACGGCGGGTTCACGGGTGCGAGCGTAACCGGCGGCTTGTAGGGTCTGACCCCATGGCAACCCGCTTCTCCCACTCGGCCCGCATAGACGCCCCCGTCGAGACCCTGTTCACCGCCTACGGCAACGAGGCCTACTGGCGGGACCGCATCAGCGCCGTCGGCAGCCCGGAGGACACCCTCGACGACTTCTCCGCCACCGACGACACGATCACCGTGACCATCACCCAGCACATCCCCGACTCCGACATCCCCGACCTCGCCCGCAAGGTCCTGTCCGGGCAGCTGGTGATCGTTCGGGCCAGCACCTACACCGGCTTCGACGGCGAGCGGTTCACCGGCACGGCCCATGCCGAGGCCGCCGGCGGGCTCGGGCTGATCGACGGGGGCGGCGAGGCCGTCAGCCGGGACGGGGCGACCGTCGAGTCCGTCTCCGGTCAGGTCAAGGTGTCGGTGCCGATGCTCGGCGGCAGGCTCGAGAAGCTGGCCGTATCCCACCTGGACCGGCTGCTCGAGGACGAGTACCAGCACCTGAACCGCTGGGTCGCGACCCGCTGACCTGCAGCTACGAGGTGGCTGCTGCGCGCCCGGCCCGGATAGGCGAGAATCGGACGAATGCAGAAGCCGCACGACACGCAGCGACTCCCCGTCCACGACCAGCCCGGCGTCCAGCACGCCGAGACCCAGCAGTTCCCCGCCGCACACGGGGCCGGGTCCGGGGCCGACGGTGCCCGGACGGGTGGACGCGGCCCGGGCGGCCCCTGGACGGGCGGGTCCGGCTCTGACGGCGCGGGCCGGTGGCGGCGCGGGCCCATGATCGCGCTCATCGTGGTGCTCGCGGTGGCGGGTCTCATCGCGGGGCTGGTCGGCCTGGAGTTCGGCATACGCAACGCCATCAAGAACCGCATAAACGAGGAGGTCACCGCCAGCTTCGGCTCGCCCGCGCAGATCGAACTGGGCGCGCGCCCGGTGCTCCTGTCCTACCTCGACGGCAGCCTCGGCTCCGTCCGCATCACCACCGACGGCTCCCCCGCCGAGGGCGCCACCGGCCCGGCCCCGCAGATCGACATCCGGGCCGACGGCGTGCGCTCCGAGGGCGATCTGACCCACGTGGACTCACTGACCGGCACCGCGTTCGTGTCCGAGGAGACCATGTCCGCCGCCGCACAGTCCGAGGGCGCGGCCGGCGACACCCTGCTCGGCGGGCTGATCCAGGTCCAGGACATCATGGCCGACCCCACCGCCGGCACGCTGCGCGTGTCGATCAGCGGGCTGGCCGAGGCCGTGGTGACCCCCCGGCTCGTTGGCGGCGACCTCGAGATCCAGCCGGAGCAGGCGTCGATCCTCGGCTTCCCGCTGCCGAACGAACTGCTGGGCGGTACCATCTCGATGATGGACTCGGCGCTGGCCGAACTGCCCGAGGGCGTCGAACTGACCGGCGTGCGGGTGGTGCCCGGCGGGATGACCGTCGACCTCGCCGGACAGGACGTCTTGCTCGAGGCGACCGAATGAACCCTGGGCGCGACGGGGGCGGCGTCGGGGCCGCAGACGACGGCGGCGTCGACGTCGACGGCACCGCAGACGACAGCGGCGACGGCACGCGCCTACTGATCATCGCCGACACCCACCTGCCGACGCGCGCCCGCGACCTGCCCGCCCTGGTGAGGGACGAGGTCGACGCCGCGGACGTGGTCATCCACGCCGGCGACTGGATGGACGTCGGGCTCCTCGACGCGCTGGAGGAACGCTCGGCCCGGCTCATCGCGTGCTGGGGCAACAACGACGGCCCGGACCTGCGCGAGCGCCTGCCCGAGGTGGCACGCGAGACGATCGACGGCGTGCGTCTGGTGGTGACGCACGAGGCCGGCGCGTCCGCGGGCCGCGACACACGCATGGCCAAGGCCTACCCGGACACCGACGTCCTGGTGTTCGGGCACTCGCACATCCCGTGGGACACCACCGCGCCGAGGGCGTCCGGCCAGGGCGGCCTGCGACTGCTCAACCCGGGCTCCCCGACCGACCGGCGTCGCCAACCGCACTGCACCTACATGACCGCGACCATCGACGGCGGCGCGCTGGGTGACGTCGAGCTGCACCGGCTCTGACGTCGCCCCGCCGCTTTGCGCCCGACCGGCGACCGCGGAATCTGCCTACCCTGGGTCCATGAGCAATGACACCACCATGCGCGCCGTGCACCAGGACACCCTCGGGGAGCCGGACGTCCTCGCCGTCGTCGACCTCCCCCGCCCCACCCCGCGCACCAACGAGGTCCTCGTCCGCGTCGAGGCCGCCAGCGTCAACCCCACCGACTGGAAGCACCGTGAGAACGGCGGCTTCCTCGGCAAGCCCCCCTTCGTGCTCGGCTGGGACCTGTCCGGTGTGGTCGAGGAGGTGGGCATCGGCGTCGCCCGCTTCTCCCCCGGCGACGAGGTGTTCGGGATGCTCTCGTACCCGTTCGGGCACGGAGCCCACGCCGAGTACGTCGCCGCCCCCGCGGCCTGGTTCGCCCCCAAGCCCGCCTCCCTCGACCACGTGCAGGCCGCCGCCCTGCCGCTCGTGTCGCTGACCGCATGGCAGGCGCTCGTCGAGTACGCCGACATCCAGCCGGGTCAGCGGGTGCTCATCCACGCCGCCGCCGGCGGGGTCGGGCACGTGGCCGTCCAGATCGCCAAGGCCCGCGGCGCATACGTGATCGGCACCGGCAGCGCCGGCAAGCACGACTTCCTGCGCGAGCTCGGCGTCGACGAGGCAATCGACTACCACGACGTCGACATCGCCGAGGCGGTCAGCGACGTGGACGCCGTGCTCGACACGATCGGCGGTCAGACGTCCCTCGACTCCCTGCGGACGCTGCGCCCCGGCGGGATCGTGGTGTCGATCCTGCCCGTGGGGTCCGGCGACTTCTTCCGGGAGGCCGAGGAGCTGGGGGTGCGTGCGGTCCGGATGCTCGTGGATTCCTCGCGCCACGACCTGGTCTCGATCACCGAGCTCGTCGAACAGGGTGCGCTCCGGGCGACGATCGCCGAGGTCTTCCCGTTGGAGCAGGCCGCCGAGGCGCATCGTCGCGGCCAGACCGGTCGGACCGCCGGCAAGATGGTGCTGACCACGGGCTGATCCCGGGCGGTCGGCAGTCGGGCGGTCGGCAGTCGGACGGTCGGCAGTCGGACGGTCGGCAGTCGGACGGTCGGCAGTCGGGCGACGCGGCTATTCGGGGAAGCCCTCCAGCACCGCGCGGGAGCCCGACAGCCCGAGGCGGGTCGCACCGGCGGCGATCATCGCGCGGGCGGCATCCGCGTCACGGATCCCGCCCGAGGCCTTGATGCCCAGCCGGCCGCCCACCGCCCGGTCCATGGCCTCGACCGCGCGCACGCTGGCGCCGCCGGCGGGGTGGAAACCGGTGGAGGTCTTGACGAAATCGGCCCCCGCCCGGGCGACGGCATGGCAGAGGGCCTCGATTCGTTCGTCGCCCGCCTCCTCGCCCAGCGCCTTGTGGATGGCCGCGGTCTCGAGGATCACCTTGATGACCACGGGCGGCGGCACGGCATCCCGCATGGCCAGCACATCGGCCATGACCTCGTCGACCAGTCCGGCGATGGCGGCGCCCACATCGATCACCATGTCCACCTCACGGGCCCCCTGGTCCACCGCGAGCCTGCCCTCCATCGCCTTGACCAGCGAGTGGTGCTTGCCGGAGGGGAAACCGGACACCGTGGCGACGACGAGCTCCTCACCCCGCACCGGGAGCATGGCCGGGCTCACGCACACGGCCTTGACTCCCAACTCGCGGGCCTCGTCGACGCAGGCCCGGACGTCGTCGCGGGAGGCGTCGGGGGAGAGCAGGGTGTGGTCGATCATGGCGGCGACCCGGGCGCGGGTCAGCTCGTTCGTCGCAGTGGCGTCCATGCCGGCCAGCCTAGCGGGGGCGCCCGTCTTCCCTGCTGGCACAATGGGCACTCATGTCACGTCGCTTCGTCCTCACCCTGGGTTGCCCGGACCGCATCGGTATCGTCGCCCGGATCGCCACCTTCCTCGCCGAGCTGGGCGGGACGATCACGGAGGCGGCCTACCACGCGGACGAGGACTCGAACTGGTTCTTCACCCGCCAGTCCGTGAGCGCCGAGTCGATCGGCATGGAGATCGACGAACTGCGGCGCCGCTTCGAGCGGGTTGCAGCCGAACTGGGCCCGGAGACCGACTGGCACATCTCGGACTCCTCCGAGCCCAAGGACGTCGTCATCCTGGTCTCGAAGGAGGGGCACTGCCTCCACGACCTGCTGGGTCGGGTGGAGAGCGGTGACTACCCTGCGCGGGTCCGGGCCGTGATCGGCAACCACGAGAACCTGCGCGGCATGGCCGAGTCGCACGGTGCGCCCTTCCACCACGTGCCGTTCCCGGCCGACCCCGCCGAGCGAGGCCCGGCATTCGCGGAGGTCGCCGCGATCGTCGACGAGATCGACCCGCACGCGATCGTGCTGGCCCGCTTCATGCAGGTCCTGCCGGACGAGCTCTGCACGAAGTGGGCCGGGCGTGCCCTCAACATCCACCACAGCTTCCTGCCCAGCTTCGTGGGCGCCCGCCCCTACCACCAGGCGCATGTCCGCGGCGTGAAACTGATCGGGGCGACCTGCCACTACGTGACCGCCGACCTCGACGAGGGGCCGATCATCGAGCAGGACGTCATCCGCGTGGACCACACAGCGACGGTGAAGGACATGGTCCGGCAGGGGCGCGACGCCGAGAAGCTGGTCCTGGCCAAGGGGCTGCGCTGGCACCTCGAGGACCGGGTGCTGGTCCACGGCGGACGCACCGTCGTGTTCACCTAGGTCCGCTCCCGGGAAAGTCAGCTCCCCTGGGAGGTCCGCTCCCGGGGAGGTCAGCCCTTGGGGAAGCCGTGCCGCTCGCTGAGCAGGGTCTCGGCCGCCGAGAGGAAGATCAGGCGGGCGGCGGCGCCGGCCCGGGGCATGATCCCCGTGACCCTCTTGATGATGACGGACTGGTCCATCCCGGCGTCGCGCATCGTCTCCACCAGGATGTCGAGCGCCTCGGCCGACGTACTCTGCCCCTTGAGGAACAGGCGACCGATCTTGTCGATCCCCTCCTCACCGACCCCGAGGACGATGAGTTCGCGGAACAGCTCGTACATGTAGCGGTCCGCGAAGAAATGGTCGGCCGCACTCGGCTCACTGACCAGGCCGATGGCCGATCCCTGGTCGAGGAGTTCCTCGGCGAACTCGAAACCCGCGACGGCCTCCACGCCGCCACGAGGGAGGCGGCGGCGGGTGCCGCTCGAGCGTCGCTCCGGTAGGACGGCGTCCGAGTTCAGCAGCTCGGAGAGCGTGAAGCCGTGGCGCTCCGCGATGAACAGCTCCTCGATGGTGGCGAACGTGTAGCCGCGGTCGAGCAGCCGGAGGATCTGGTTCAGTCGGTTCTTGTGGTCGGGCCCGTAGAACGCGGTGCGACCCCTGCGGACGGGGGCCGGGAGAAGTCCCCGCTTTTGGTAGACGCGGATGTTACGCACCGTGGTGCCGGAGTCCTCGGCCAGCTCCTCGATCCGCTGGAACCCGTCGGCCTCCGGTGGTGTCACCTGCGCCGTCCCCCGACAGCGGGCCGGACGTCGGCGAAGAACACACCCACTGCCACCATCGCGATGATGCTGAGGAAGCCGAACGGCCGGATCGCGAACATGAGGGCGGCCACGGCGCAGATGCCGATCCAGGCGGGCTTGGGCCACTTGCCCTCGATCGAGTACGCCGACGCGGGCGGGAGGACTGCCAGCACCAGTCCCGCCAGGGCCCACACGACGAGCGCGCCCTGGATAGCCAGCTGGACCATGCCCCACGTCCCGGGAAGAGTGTCAATCACGCGGCCCAGTGTAGTCGGCACTCATGTCACCGCGGTGTGACCATGTTCACGGCGTCCAGATCCCGGCCCGGCCCCTGCGGCGGACCTCAACGCACGACGCCCCGGCCCCTCCGGAGAAGGAGGGCCGGGGCGTCAGGTGCCGCTGTATCAGACGCGGTCGGTGCCGGCGGGGGGCAACGGGGTGTCCGCGGTGGTCAGCGCGGGATCGTTGTCCGCGAGCTCCATCGGCGTGGGGGCGTCCGAATCGCCCCCGGCCGATGCGGCGGCCGGCTTGGCAGCAGTCGACTTGGTGGCAGCCGGCTTGGTGGCGGCGGGCTTGGACGCCGCGGGCTTACCGGCGGCCGGCTTGGTCGCGGCCGGCTTGTCGGCGGTCGCCGCACCCGTCGACGACGGGGTGGCCGTGGCCTTGGTGGTCGTCGACTTCGCGGCGGCCTTCTTGGCGGGCGCCTTCTTGGCCGGGGCCTTCTTGGCGGCAGCCTTCTTGGCCGGTGCCTTCTTGGCCGTGCGGGCCTCGACCTCGGCGGTGCCGCGAGCGACCTCGGCGGACGCCTTGGAGGCGGCCTCGTCGACGCGGTCCGCGGCCTTGTCGACGTTGTCGGCGGCCTTGCCCGCCGTCTTGTCGACGCGCTCGGCCACCTCGTCGACCCGCTCGGCCGCGGAGTCGGCGGCGTCGCCGGCGGTCTCGGCCGCCTGGCGGGCGCTCTTGGAGACGCGGCCAGCCGCCTTCACACCGATCGTGCGGGTCTGGCGGGCGACGGTGCCGAGGGCGTCCTCGCCCAGTTCGACCTGCTCCTCGACGGCGCCGGCGGCGCGGGCCACCTGCTCGTTGACTCGGGCCAGGCCGGCCCCGAGCTGCGGGTTCTCCTCGCGGAGCCGGCTCACGACGTCCTCACCGCGGGCGGCGAGGCCACCGTAGATCCCGGCCGCGACCTGGACGTACGCGTCGGCGACCTTGCGCAGCTCCTCCGGGCGGAAGCGGGTGACGAGCTCCTCGACCTCGGCCGGCAGGGCCTGGACGCGCTCGGGGACCTCGTTCACGCGGTGCTGGACCTCGGTGACGCGGGTCTGCGCCCCGGCCACGCGCTCGTTGATACGGTTCTGCGCCTCGGCCACGCGCTCGGTGACCTTGGTCTGCGCTTCGGTGACGGCCTCCTCGGCGCGACGGCGCAGGTCCGCGACCATGCCGGAGACGGCCTGGATGGCGAGGTCGTTGACCCCGACGTAGGCGTAGACCGGGGTGCGCACGGCGGCGATGGCCTGACCGAGCGGGCCCTCCAGGGCCTGCTCCTTGACGGCCTCGCCCTTGGCCTGCTGCTCGGCGGCCTCGGCGGCGGTCTTCTTGGAAGTGGGCTTCTTGTCGGCCATTTTGACTCCTCGGTGGTGTCGTGCGGGTGTTCTCTTCTGCGGTGTCACGTGGCCCTGAGGGCCGCCGTCCGGCATTCCCTCAGGGAACGTCGACGACCTGGGCGGCTGCCGTTGCGTTGTTCACTCGGAACGACTCGTAGATCTCCACGAGCACCTCCCTCTGTCGCTCTGTGAGGTCCGGGGCGGTGAGGATCGCATCCCTCACCGGACTCCCCTGCTTGAGTTCGAGGATCCCCGCGCGGGCGTAGAGCACCTCGGCGGACAACCTCAGACCTCGGGCGATCTGACCCAGGACCTCGGCGGACGGCTTGCGGAGCCCGCGTTCGATCTGGCTCAGATACGGGTTGGAGACGCCGGCACGCTCCGCGAGCTGCCGGATGGACACCTCGGCGGCCTCCCGCTGGGCGCGGATGAACGACCCGATGTCCTGCGACTCAGACGAACGCTTGTCGTCCTCACCGTGCGAGGTGAGGTCGCTGTGACGCGGCACCTCACCCGTCGGCTTGTTGCGACGCGCGAGGGTCGCGGCGGTCGGTTCCTCGACCTGTGCTCCGGTGCTCTCCGCAGCCTCGTCGTGTGTGTGTCCACTCTGTGCGGCCATGGAGTCACCTCCCTCCGGCGTCCGTCTCTCATCGCCTGACCCCAACGCTAGCAACGAGTGCTTGCTACAGCAAGCGCTATGTGTACGGCGATGCGGTGCGATGGGTCACACAGGCCGGTCGGGATCAGACTCGGGCCGGGTTCAGAAGATGAGCTCGGTGGTGGTGTGGATGACGAGCCCCGCCAGGGCCCCCACGACCGTGCCGTTGATGCGGATGAACTGCAGGTCCTTGCCCGCGAGCAACTCGATCTTGTCGGAGGCCTCGTCGGCGTCCCACCGTTCGACGGTCTCGGAGATGATCGAGGTGACCTCGCCGGCGTAGTTCTCCGCGACGTAGCGAGCGGTGCGGGTCATGTAGTCGTCGAGGCGCGCCCGCATCTTCCCGTCCCCGACGAGCATGTCGGCCAGACGGCCCAGGAGATCGTCGATCTTCACCCGCAGCGTGGACGACGAGTCCTCGGTGGCCTCGACGATCATGCGCTTGGCGGCCGCCCACGCCGATCCGGCGGCGCGGCGCACCTCGTCGCGGCCCATGACCTCGTGCTTGAACGTCTCGAGCTTGGCCATGGTGGACGGGTCGTGCTGGAGGTCACGGGCGAAGTCCTCGACGAACCCGATCAGCGCCACCCGCACGGGATGCTGCTTGTCGACCTTGATCTGCCAGGTCCACTCGCGCAGCTCGCGGTAGGCACGCTCGGAGAGCAGTTCGTTGACGAACTGGGGCGCCCACGTGGGGGCCTTCTCGCGGACCCAGCGGTCGATGGTCTCGGGGTTGGCCTCCACCCAGCCGTGGGCGCGGTCGGCCATGAGGTCCATCAGCGGCAGATGGCGTCCCTCATCGAGGAGCTCGGCGAGGATCCGACCGGCCGGCGGCCCCCATTCCGGCTCGGCGATGCGGGCGACGATGGTGCGTTCGATGATCGCGACGGCGTCGTCGTCGCGGAGCACGGCCAGAACGGCACGGATGGCCTTGGCGGCCTGGTCCGAGGCCATCGCGCGGTGGTCGTCCTCGGCCAGCCACTCACCGGCGCGTTCGGGGATGCGGGCGCCGCGGACCTTCTCGCTCACCATCTCGGGGTCGAGGAAGTTCTCCCCCACGAACCCGCCGAGGGAGGTGCCCAGCTGGTCCTTCTTCTTGCGGATGAGCGCGGTGTGCGGGATGGGGATCCCCAGCGGGTGCTTGAACAGGGCGGTGACAGCGAACCAGTCGGCCAGCCCGCCGACCATCCCCGCCTCGGCGGCGGCGCGGACGTAACCCACCCAGGGGTCGGCGCCGTTGTGTAGCGCGTACTCCGCGACCAGATAGACCAGTCCGGCCACGACGAGGAACCCCGTCGCGACCATCTTCATACGACGGAGGGCTGACCTCCGCTCGGCGTCGGTCGCCGGGTCGCCCGCCCTGAGAGCGGGCGCGCCGGCACCCACGACCGGGTCGACCGTCAGTGTGCGTCCTCGCGGCCGTGCTTACGGAAGCCGTACATGCAGATGAACAGCCCGAGGAGGAAGACGGCGGTGGTCGCCACGACGGCCGCGATGACCAGCCCCAGCGAGACCCCGGCGTTCTCCGTGTAGTACCCGATGGCGGTGATGGGCAGGCCCAGCATGCTCATGCTCAGCAGGAGGATGACAGACCCCACGTAGATCGAGGTCGAGTACAGCGGGTACGTGGGGGCGACCTCCGTCGCGTACGGCGGGTAGTACTCCTCGACGATGGCGGCACCAGTGTGCTCGAGCGTCTGACCGGCCATGATGTCGTCCTCTTCTCTCAACTACCGATCCCGGGCCCGTGACCCGAGACTTGCTTCAGTGTCCGATCTTATTGGAACCCCGGGGATCCGGGGCAACCGCCCGTCGGATCCGCCGCGCGGCGGCGACAAGATTGCGCAGGCTCGGCTCCAACTGCCAGGTGTAACGGCTCTTGAGCCCCCCGTCCGGCACCGCCCACACGCGGTCCACCCCCACCGCGTCCACCGCCCGGAGCAGCCTCGAGTGCAGCAGGTCGATGTCCGGGACGAACCCGGACCGTGACTCGTACACCCCGGGCGCGACCTGACGGGTCAGTGTGTGGTCCTCCAGGGCCTCCAGTACCCACTCGATCGACCGCGTCGCGACGATCGCGGTGACGTCCGCGTCGAGTCCCTCGATCGCCGCCTTCATCTCCTGCAACGAGGAGTAGGTGAGGTGAGTGTGGATCTGGGTGTCCGGTCGCGCCCCGGCCGAGGCCAGCCGGAAGGTGCCCACCGCCCAGTCGAGGTACGCGCGCCGGTCCGCGCCGCGGCGCGGCAGGAGTTCCCGGATGGCGGGTTCGTCGATCTGGATGATCGCCGTCCCCGCCGCCTCCAGGTCCGCCACCTCGTCGCGCACCACCAGCGCGAGCTGCGTGGCGACCTCGGGCAGTGCCAGGTCCGTGCGGCAGAAGGACCGCGCGAGCATCGTCACCGGGCCGGTGACCATCCCCTTCACCGGCCGGTCGGTCAGCGACTGCGCGTACCCGGTCCACTCCACGGTCATCGGCGCGGGTCGGGCCACGTCGCCGTACAGGATCGGCGGCCGCACACAGCGCGAGCCGTAGGACTGCACCCAGCCGCTGCGGGTGGCGGCGAACCCGTCGAGCAGTTCGGCGAAGTACTGCACCATGTCGTTGCGCTCGACCTCGCCGTGCACCAGCACGTCCAGGCCGATGTCCTCCTGCAGCCGGATCACCGAGGCGATCTCGGCGCGCAGGTAGTCGCAGTACCTGTCGTAGTCGATCCGCCCGTCCTCCAGGTCCCTGCGGGCACGCCGGATCTCCCGCGTCTGCGGGAACGAGCCCAGCGTCGCTGTCGGCAGCGTGGGCAGTCCGAGCCGGTCGGCCTGCCGGGCAGCCCGCTCGGCGTAGGGGACGCGGACCTTGTCGTCGTCGTCGACCCGGGCGGTCCTCGCCCGCACGTCGTCGTGGCGCGCGCTGGGCAGTACCGGCAACCGGCGCCATCGCGGTGTGGGGCCGTCGACCAGGGCGTGCGCGAGCGAGACCACCTCGGCGACCTTCTGCTCGGCGAACGCCAGTGAGTCCGCGAGCTCGGCGGGCAGGTCGGACTCGGCGGCCACGTCGTACGGCACGTGCAGCAGCGTGCACGAGGTCGACACCACCACGTCCGGGAAGACGGCCCGCAGGTCACGCAGGTAGTCCAGGGTGGCGAACTTGTCGGTGCGCCACACGTTCTGCCCGTCCACCACACCGGCGTAGAGGCGCTTGCCGCGCAGCCCCGGCACGGCCGCGAGGTCCGCCGCCGACCGCCGCCCGTACACGAGGTCCAGGCCGATCGCCTCGATGCCGGTGGCCGCCAGCGCCGACAGCGCCTCCCCCGGGTCGCCGTACTGCCCCGTCACCAGGATGCGCGGCCGCGTCGCCACAGCCGCCAGCCGGTCGTAGGCACGGCGCAACGCCGTGATCTCGTCGGAGGTGCGTTCCATCGTCATGCACGGCTCGTCGAACTGCACGCACGTCACGCCGGCTCCGGCCAGGACGCCCAGCAGCGCCTCGTACTCCGTGAGCAGGCGGGCGAGCAGGTCGATCGGCGCGAATCCCGGCGCGGCGTCGGGCGCCGCCTTGCTCAGCAGCAGCAGCGAGACCGGGCCGGTGACGACGGGCCTGATCTCGAACCCCTGCTCCCGCGCCCGCGCCACCTCCGCGAGCAGCTCGTCCGGCCGCAGCCCCAGCTCGGAGGACTCGTCGAACTCCGGCTGACGGTACAGGTAGGAGGTGCCCTGCAGCGGGACCAGTTCGAGCGGCGGGACGTCGGCGCGGCCGCGGGCGAGCGCGAAGACGGTGTCGACCGGGCCGAGGTCGCGGACGAGCTCGCGGAACCGCGCGGGGACCGCGCCCATGAGCAGGGCGTCGTCGAGGATGTGGTCGTAGAAGGAGAAGGTGTTGCCGGGGATCTGCGTGATGCCCGTGGCGCGCAGGTCGTGCCACGTGGCGTCGCGGAGTCTGCGGCCGGTGGCGAGCAGCTCGGCCCGGGTACCGTCACCGTGCCAGTAGCGCTCGAGCGCGCGTTTGAGCTCGCGACGCGGACCGATGCGCGGGTACCCGAGGACGGACGAGGCGCGGGCGGGTTCGAGGTGCGGCGGCGTGGGCAACGACGGTGGCTGTGATGACGACGGCGGCGGTGACTGTGACGACGACGACGACGACGACATGATCTCAGCGCGCGGCGCGTGCCATCGCCCGCGGCGCGTCATAGCGGTAGAAACCGTGGCCGCTCTTCTTGCCGAGCCTGCCCGCCTCGACCATCCGCAACAACAGCGGCGGCGGCGAGTACAGCGGCTCGGCGAACTCGGTGTACATCGAGTCGGCGATCGCCTTGATGGTGTCCAGGCCGACGAGGTCTGCCAGGGTGAGCGGCCCCATGGGGTGGGCGCAGCCCAGGACCATGGCCTTGTCGATGTCCTCCGGGGTGGCGAACCCGGACTCGGCCATCCGGATGGCGGAGAGCAGGTATGGCACGAGCAGGGCGTTGACCACGGCCCCGGCGCGGTCGGCGGAGTGGACGACCTGTTTGCCCAGGACCTGCTCGGCGAACGCCTGTGCCCGGTCGCGGGCCGCGGCCCCGGTCTCGAGGGTGCTCACCAGCTCGACGAGCGGGAGCACGGGAACCGGGTTGAAGAAGTGCATACCGATCACGCGCTCGGGCCGGGCGGTACACGTGCCGAGCTTCATGATGGGGATCGACGAGGTGTTGGAGGCCAGGACGGCGTCGGGGTCGGTGACGACCGCGTCGAGTTCGCGGAACACGGCGGTCTTGGCGTCGGTGTCCTCGACGATCGCCTCGATGACCAGCTGCCGGTCGACGAAGTCGCCGAGGTCGGTGGTGAAACGCAACCGCAGGGCGGCCTGCTCACGCTCGCGGGCGGTGATCTTGCCGGAGGACACTCCCCGGTCCAGGGAGTCGAGGATGCGGGCGCGGCCGCTGGTGGTCAGCTCCCGGGTGGACTCCCAGACGAGGACGTCGAGATGCGCGCGGGCGCACACCTCGGCGACGCCGGCGCCCATCTGTCCGGCGCCCACCACGCCGACGCGGGTGATCCGCCCCGGGTCGGCGCCGTCGCGGGAGCTGTTCATCTGTCCAGGGTCCTTCGGGAGGAGGGAACTTGAGGGTGGAGACACCACCGGGGGCCGGGCCGCCTCGTCGAGACGGCCGCGGCCCCCGGTGTGTTCACGCTGTTACTGCGTCGACCGTGTGGGGTCGACCGGTGGTCAGTGGAACTGACCCTCCTCGGTGGAGCCCTTCAGCGCCGCGGTGGACGTGTTGGGGTCGACCGTGGTGGCGATGCGGTCGAAGTAACCGGCGCCGACCTCGCGCTGGTGCTTGACGGCGGTGAAGCCACGCTCCTCGGCGGCCTTGAACTCGCGCTGCTGCAGCTCGACGAACGCGGTCATCTGGTTGCGGGCGTAGCCGTGGGCCAGATCGAACATGCCGTAGTTGAGCGAGTGGAAACCGGCCAGGGTGATGAACTGGAACTTGAAGCCCATCGCGCCGAGCTCCTTCTGGAACTTGGCGATGGTCTCGTCGTCCAGGTTCGCCTTCCAGTTGAAGGAGGGCGAGCAGTTGTAGGCCAGCAGCTGGTCCGGGAACTCGGCCTTGACGCCCTCGGCGAACTTCTTGGCGTACTCGAGATCCGGGGTGCCGGTCTCCATCCAGATCATGTCGGCGAACGGGGCGTAGGCCTTCGCACGCTCGATGCACGGCTCGATGCCGTTCTTGACGTGGTAGAAGCCCTCGGCGGTGCGCTCACCGGTGATGAACGGGCGGTCACGCTCGTCCACATCGGAGGTGATGAGGGTCGCGGCCTCGGCGTCGGTGCGCGCGATGATCACGGACGGCACGTTGGCGACGTCCGAGGCGAGGCGGGCCGAGGTCAGGGTGCGGATGTGCTGGTTGGTCGGGATCAGCACCTTGCCACCGAGGTGGCCGCACTTCTTCTCCGACGCGAGCTGGTCCTCCCAGTGCACACCGGCGGCACCGGCGTTGATCATGGCCTTCTGCAGCTCGTAGGCGTTCAGGGCGCCACCGAAGCCGGCCTCGGCGTCGGCCACGATCGGGGCGAGCCAGTTCTCGACCGAGGTGTCGCCCTCGATGCGGGCGATCTCGTCGGCACGCAGCAGTGCGTTGTTGATGCGGCGGACGACGGTCGGGACCGAGTTGGCCGGGTACAGCGACTGGTCCGGGTAGGTGTGGCCCGAGAGGTTGGCGTCGCCGGCGACCTGCCAGCCGGAGAGGTACACGGCCTCGAGGCCGGCACGGATCTGCTGGACGGCCTGGTTACCCGTCAGGGCGCCGAGGGAGTTGACGAAGTCCTTGTTGTTGACCTTGTCCCAGAGGATCTCCGCGCCACGACGGGCGAGGGTGTGCTCCTCGACGACGGTGCCCTGCAGCTCCGCGACCTGCTCGGCCGTGTAGTTGCGGGTGATGCCCTTCCAGCGGGGGTTGGTGTCCCAGTCCTGCTGGATCTCTTCAGCGGTACGTGCCTTGCCGATGTTCGACATCGCGACTCTTTTCTGTCTCGGGGGCGGGTCCGGATTCGCACTCTTGCGAGTTACGGCCCCTTACTGGAGACACAATGCCACATGGCAGGCAGCGCGTCTACCTGCGACAAGTGCGAATGTGGCGAGTTTCTTTGCCTTCTTTGCAAAGTTTGCGAAGATTGTGGGGCTCGCCACGGACCTCGGAGGGAAAGCCGATGACGGCCTCACATATGGGATCGCGACTCCGCCGACTGCGCGAGGAGAACGGCCTGACCCAGGCCGCCTTCGCGCAGTCGCTCGGCTTGTCGTCGTCGTACCTCAACCAACTCGAGAAGGACGCCCGCCCCGTCACCTCCCGGGTCCTGGTGAAGATCTCCGAGGTCTACGGCGTGGACTCCGCGTTCTTCGCCTCGGATTCGGACACCCGGCTCATCGCGGCGGTCACCGAGGCGCTCACCGACACGCAGCTCTCCGCCGAGGTCCCGGCCGCCGAGGTGGTCGACCTCGTCCGCGCGCACCCCGCGCTCGCCCGTGCCTTCATGCTCCTGCACCAGCGCTACCGCAACTCCGCGGACCTGCTCGCCGCGCTGACCGAGACCCGCAACGTCCCGGACACCTCGGTCGACCGCTCGGTGCTGTCCATGCCGCACGAGGAGGTGCGGGACTACTTTTACCAACGGCAGAACTACATCGACTCCCTCGACACCGCCGCCGAGGATCTCACCACCCGCATCCGGCTCAACCGCGGCGACGTCCGCGCCGAGCTCGAACACCGCCTGGCCGAGGCCCACGGGGTCCGCATCGCCCGCCGCGTCGACCTGCCCGACGGGCTGTGGCACCGCTACTCCACCGAGGACCGCCGTCTCGACCTGTCCGCCCACCTCACGCCCGGCCAGCAGGCGTTCCGCGTGGCCTCCGAGCTGGCCTTCCTCGAGCACCGCGACCTGCTCGACAGCCTCGTCGAGGAGGGTTCGTTCAGCTCCCCCGCCGCCGTCGCGCTCGCGCTGCGCGGCCTGGCCAGCTACTTCGCCGCCGCCGTGCTCATGCCCTACCAGCGCTTCCTCGACACCGCCGAGGACTTCCGTTACGACGTGGAGCGGCTCATGGCCTTCCACGCCACCGGCTACGAGACGGTGTGTCACCGCCTGTCGACCCTGCAGCGACCGGGCGCGGCCGGGGTGCCGTTCAGCTTCGTGCGCGTCGACCGCGCCGGCAACATGTCCAAGCGGCAGTCCGCGACCGGGTTCCACTTCACGACCTCCGGTGGCACGTGCCCGCTGTGGAACATCTACGAGTCGTTCTCGTTCCCCGGCAAGATCATGCGGCAGGTCGCGCAGATGCCCGACGGCCGCCTCCACCTGTGGGTCTCGCGCACCGTCACCACCCGTCCGATGCGTTTCGGCCAGCCGCGCAAGACGTTCGCCATCGGCCTGGGCTGCGAGGCCCGCCACGCCCACCGGACCGTGTACGCGCAGGGCCTCGACCTCGACGACGTCGACGCCGCCACCAAGATCGGCTCCGGCTGCCGCATGTGCGACCGCCCCGCGTGCCCGCAGCGGGCCTTCCCGCCGCTCAACCACGCGCTGCGGGTGGACGCACACCGGTCCTCGCTCTCGCCGTATCTCCTCGACCAACCGTCCGCCCCCGGCGGGACCGCTGGCCTACCCTGACGGCCATGAGCCAGCCCCACGAGAGCAGCGACAGCCACGACGGCACCGCCGCGCAGGTCCCCCGCATCCGGCCCGGCGGCTTCCGGGAGCTCGGCCCGTTCGGCTGGGCCGTCAACCGGCTCGGCGCACGCGTCACCGGCTCGCGCGACGTGAACCTCTTCGCCACCCTCGGCCACGCCCGCGGGCTCTTTCCCGCGTGGCTCGCCTACTCCGGGATGATGATGCCGTTCGGCGTGCTCGACCGCCGCACCACCGAGCTGGTCATCCTGCGCGTCGCGCACCTGCGGGGCAGCGCGTACGAGCGGGCCCACCACGAGCGGATCGGCGCGGGCGTGGGTCTCGACGACGACGAGATCACCCGCACGACAGCCGACCCCGCCACCGCCGGGTGGCCGAACCGGCTGCGTGTGCTGCTGACCGCCGTCGACGAGCTGGTGCAGACCAAGGACATCTCCGCCGACACGTGGGCCGGGCTCTCGTCGCACCTCGGCTCGTCCGAACTGGTGGGGCTGGTGCAGTTGGTGGCGCAGTACGACGGGTTGGCCACGTCGCTGCACGCACTCCGGGTCCAGCCGGACCGCCCCCGCTGACCTGCCGCGCCTGACCCCGCCGCGGCCTGCTCCACCCCGCGGCCTGCCGAGCTTCGGCGCATACTCCGTACAAGGCACCAGCACACCCCACCCGGACTTAGAGGTTCCGCCAGTAGGTGAG
>NZ_LSSV01000040.1:0-25684 GCF_001658045.1 Dietzia sp. 111N12-1
CCCACGTCGGGGGCCGTCGCAAGGCCCGGGACCCGGACACCGCGAAGGACGTCGGGGAGCGCGGGACCTCGCCCTACAGGAGCTGAACACCGAGGGCCGGATGCGTGGAAGCGGCAACCCCCGGGTCGGGGCGACGGATAGTGTCGGTGCCCATGACGATCCGGGTAGTGGAATGGTCGACGGGGTATCTGGGCCGGATGGCAGTCGAGGCGATCGCCGCCCGGCCCGAGCTGGAACTGGTGGGCCTGTACGTCTCCGACCCGGCCAAGGTCGGCGTGGACGCCGGGCGACTCGCCGGGGTGGACCGCGACCTGGGTATCGCGTCCACCGATGACACTGACGCGCTGCTCGCGCTGGACCCGGACGCGGTGGTCTACACCGCCGAGACCGAGACGCGGTTCGTGGACGCGATCTCCGACTTCTGCCGCTTCCTGCGCGCCGGTATCGACGTGGTGGCCTCCGGTCCGGTGCTGCTGCAGTACCCGCACGGCACCCTGCCCGAGGAGATGATCTCCGAGCTCGCCGCCGCCGGACGTGAAGGCGGCGCCACACTGCACGTCAACGGCATCGACCCCGGCTTCGCCAACGACGTCCTGCCGCTGGCCTTGACCAGCTTGTCCCGGCGGATCGACCACATCCACGTGGGCGAGATCGCGGACTACTCCGTGTACCACCAGGGTGAAACCATGCGGCGACTGTTCGGTTTCGGCGGGCCCATGGACTCGCTGCCGCCACTGCTGCGTCCGGGGATGCTCGCGGCGGGCTGGGGATCGGTGGTCCGCCAGCTCGCGGCCGCCCTCGACGTCACCCTCGACGAACCGCTCCTGGAGCGACACGAGCGCCTGCCCGCGGACCGCGACCTGACCTTGTTGGCGTGTGAGGTCCCGGCGGGGACGCAGGCGGCGTTGCGGTTCGAGGTGGTGGGACAGGTCGACGGCGAGGACCGCATCGTCCTGGAACACGTGACCCGCACCGCGCCCGGCCAGGCCCCCGACTGGCCGCGCCCGGACCACGGCGACGGCTGCTACCGCATCGAGATCACCGGCGATCCCGCGATGCGGGTGGAGTTCGGACACCACGCCGAGCACGGCGATCACAACGTCTCCGGCATGCTCGTCACCGCGATGCGGCTGGTCAACTCGGTGGAGGCGGTCGTGGCGGCGGCGCCGGGACTCGTGTACGCGAAGGACCTCCCGATGATCACCGGGCGTGGCTTAATGAGCACATGAGAACCCTGCGGGCCGCCCTGGCCGTCACCGCCGCCGCCCTCCTCGCGGTGACGGGCGCGGGCGCCGCGAACGCCACCGACCCGTCGACACGGGCACCGCTGCCGGTGCCGTACTCCTTCTTCGCCGGGGCCGCCCAGGCGCTCACGGCCCCGGGGGCGGAGCTGCCGGGGGCCAACGACTGGTCGTGCCGCCCCACCGCCGACAAGCCGCGCCCGGTCGTGTTGGTCCACGGCACCTCCGGTGGCGCGGTCACCAACTGGGCCACCTACGGGCCGCTGCTGCACAACGAGGGCTACTGCGTCTACACGCTCACCTACGGGGCGTTGCCCGGTCAGCCGTGGCCGGTCAGTCTCCTGGGCGGCTTGTCGGACATCACGGAGGTATCGGTGCCGCAGGTCGGCGAGTTCGTCGACCGCGTCCTCGCCTCGACCGGGGCCGAGCAGGTGGACCTCATCGGGCACTCGCAGGGGACGCTCGTCTCCGGCCTGGTCGCCAAGGTCGGCCGACCCGGCAAGGTGAACACCGTCGCCGCGATAGCCCCGCTGTGGCACGGCTCCCGCGGGACCGGGTCCGGGGCGATCGGCACCGCCCTGGCCAGCGGGGACCGCGGACGTGCGGTCGAGATCGCTCCGTCCCTCGGCCAGATGGCCGCCGGGTCGGAGACGCTCGAACTCCTGTGGTCGGGTGGCACCCCCTATGCGCCGGGCGTGACCTACCTCAACCTCGTGACCCGGTACGACCAGCTGGTCCGGCCGTACACCTCCGGTGTCGTCGAGGGTCCGCGGGCCACCAACATCACCATCCAGGACGGGTGTGAGCAGAACCGGGCCGAGCACCTGGCCATCGCCTCGGATCCCCGGACCGCGGACTTCGTGCTCAACGCCCTCGACCCCGCCGACCCGCGTGAACCGCGGTGTGAGGCGGTCGCCCCGTACCTGGGACCGATCCCCCCGCTGCCGGGATCGTGAACCGGACCGGGATCGCGGGACTGCTCGCGGCGGCGGCCCTCGTCGTCGTCGCCCCCGTCCCCGCGGCTGCCGCGCCCACGGCGGCGGCCGCTCCCGCCCCCACCACGGACCAGGTCCCGTGGCGGTGGTGGGACGGCGCGGCGTACCAACTCACCCACGGCCTGGCCGATCCGCCCGGCATCAACCGGGACGACTGCCGGCCGACCGCGCAGCGCCCCGCGCCGGTGATCCTCGTGCACGGCACCGGGCTCACCGGCGGGAACTCGTGGGCCACCCTCGGTGCCGCACTGGCCGCCGAGGGCTACTGCGTCTGGGCCCCCACCGTGGGCGCGCCACCCGGACCCGGCGGCGCCCCGGCGTCTGTGGGCGGCGTCGACTCGCTCACCGGCGCCTCGGCGCCGCAGCTCGCCGCCGAGATCGACCGGGTGCGTGCGCTCACCGGGGCCGCCGAGGTGGACCTGGTGGGGCACTCGCAGGGCGCGATCATCGCCTCCTACGTCACCGCGACCGCCCGGGCCGACGCCGTGCGCACCGTCGTCACGCTGGGCGCCGATCCCGCCCGGTCCGGCGACGGGCCACCCGAGTTCGTCACCGATCTGCTCGGCGTGCTGTCGCCCGACACCGCGCGGCAGGACGCCGAGGCGACGCTCGCGTGGCTGGGCGAGGAGGGCGTCCCGTTCGCGCGCGGGGTGCGGTACGTGGCGGTGTCCTCGGACTACGACGAACTCACCGGGCCGGTGGTGGCGCCGGAGGTGCCGGACTTCGTGGACCTGGACGTGGTGCGGCTGCAGGACGGCTGCGAGGTCGACCGCTCGGGGCACCTGACCGTGCTGGCGTCGCCTCGAGCGGTGGACCTGGTGATCGACGCCCTCGGCGGGCCGCGGGGCCCGGGTGGTGTCGAGCCGGCCGGCCCGCCGCCGCGCTGCGTTCCCGCGGATCAGCTGCTGGGCGTGCTCGCGCCCGTTCCGCCCCGGTGACCAGGCGCGCCGGATCAGTTCAAGCGGAGGCCGGTCTCGGGGTCGAACGCGTGGACCTCGGAGTCGACGTGCCGGACGCGGAGGCGCTCGCCGACCGCGGTCCCGTGTGCCCGGTCCAGGCGCACGGCGATCCGGTCGCCGGCGTCGGTGTGGCCGTACGCGAAGGACTCCGCGCCCAGCTCCTCGACCAGGTCCACCACCAGATCCAGGCCGGGTTCGTCCTCGCCCACAACCCGCAGTGACTCCGGTCGGGCACCGAGGGTGACGCGGTCGCGGCCCTCGAGTGAGGCGGGGATGGCCACCTCGGCGTCACCGACGTGGGCCCGGGAGCCCTCGACCGCCACCTCGAGGAGGTTCATGGCCGGCGTGCCGATGAAGCCGGCGACGAACGCGTTGACCGGCCGGTCATACAGCTCGCGGGGGGCCGCGACCTGTTGGAGGACGCCGTCTCTGAGCACCGCGACGCGCGTACCCATCGTCATGGCCTCGACCTGGTCGTGGGTGACGTACACCGTGGTCACGCCCAGCCGTCGTTGCAGCCCGGCGATCTCCCCGCGGGTGGAGACCCGCAGCTTGGCGTCGAGGTTCGACAGTGGCTCGTCCATACAGAACACCTTGGGCCGACGCACGATCGCCCGACCCATGGCGACCCGCTGGCGCTGGCCGCCGGACAGTTGGGAGGGTTTGCGGTGGAGGAGGGGATCCAGCTGCAGGATCCGCGCGGCCTCCTCGACCTGCTTGCGGGTGTCGGACTTGTTGACGCCGGCGTTGCGCAGTGCGAACCCCATGTTCTGGGCGACCGTCATGTTGGGATACAGCGCGTAGTTCTGGAACACCATGGCCACGTCGCGGTCGCGGGGAGCGACGCCGGACACGTCGAGCTCGTCGATGAACACGCGGCCGGCGTCGACGGGTTCCAGACCTGCGAGCATCCTCAGGCTGGTGGACTTGCCGCAGCCGGAGGGGCCGACCAGGACGAGGAACTCGCCGTCGGTGATGTCGATGTCGAGGGCGTCGACGGCGGGCGCCGATCCCTTGTCGAACCGGCGGGTCGCGTGGTCGAAGCGGACGGTGGCCATCGGGTGGGGTGCTCCTCGTGCGTGAATGTTCGGGGGAGGTGGCGCGGCTGTGGGGTCAGGGGTGGGGCCGGGGCCGCCGAACGACGCCGACGCCGGGGCCGGATACGAGGTGCCCGGCCCCGGGCGTAGGCGATCGCCGGCGGTGACCGGTCAGCCGTTGAGCTTCGGCTGGATCTGGGTCTCGATGATCTGCGCGGTCTCGTCCTGCACCTGCTGCATGGTCTCGCGGATGTCGGCGCCACCGAGGACACGGTCGAACGCGCCACCGATGCGCCTACCACCGTTGGGTACCAGGACACGGGCGTTGTCCTGAGGCCGGGTGTGCGCGAGCTGGTCGATCGCGGTGACCGCCTGCGGGGTCTCGGACAGGTAGGCCTTGATCTCCTGCGCCTCGCGGGCGGACTTACGGACCGGCATGTACCCGGTTCCCTGCGCGAAGGTCGCCGTCGACTGCGTGTTGGTGAGGAAGTCGATGAACTTCATGGCGTTGAGCTTGCGCTCGTCGGAGATACCGGCCGGGATCGCGACGCCCGCGCCGCCGGTCGGGCAGGAGTTCTTCTCGGCCGCCCCGGGCAGGAAGGCCGTGCCGAACTCGAAACCGGCGTTGGTCTTGGCGGTGGCGAGCGAGCCGGTGGAGGCCAGTGCACACGCGGCGAGACCGGAACCGAACTCGACGATCGAGTCGGCGGAGACCACCAGGAAACCGACGTCGTCGAGCTTCTTGATGTACTCCATGCCGCGAATGGTGCCGTCGTCGGTGAAGGTCGGGGTCCAGTCGCGGGAGAAGGCGCCGTCGAAGTCCCAGATGATGTTCTGCCCGGTCCAGTCCATGTAGTTGGAGCCGTCGTACATCGCGATGGCGTGCTTGCCGTCCCCGATGGCGTCCTGTAGGCGGGGTGCCCACTCCGCGAACTCGGTCCAGTTCTCCGGGCCGCGGTCGGGCAGCCCGGCGGCCCGCCACACCTCCTTGTTGTAGTAGAACAGCGGCGTCGACCGCGCGAAGGGCACGCCGAAGTTGTCGCCCTCGAGGACGTAGTCGCCCAGCAGGGCGTCGACGTAGTCAGCGGTATCGACGCCGGCCTCGGTGAACAGGTCGTTCAGCGGGGTGATCTGCCGGTTGAGCGCGAAGTTGAACCAGGTGACGTCGGAGACCACGACGACGTCGGGCAGCTCGCCGCCGGTGAGTGCCGCGTTGAACTTCTGGGCGACCTCCTCGTAGTTCTTCCCGCCGTCGACGAGGTTGACCTTGAGGCCCGGATTCTCCGACTCGAACGCCGCGATGATGTCGGTCTCGAGTGACTTGGAGTCACCGGGGTGGTTGGACCAGAACGTGATGGTGCCGGTGTCGCCGCCGGAGGCGGTTCCGCCCGACTCACCGGATGTGTCGCCGCCCGCGCCCGCGCAGGCGGTGAGGGTGGTGGCGGCCGCGGTGGCGCCGAGGACGCCGAGGAATCCGCGACGGTTCATGGGGTTCATTCGTGTCGGACCTTTCGTTGCTGCCGGACCGGTTCGGCCCGACGGGATTGGAGGTGGGATCGCGCGGAGTGGGTCATCCCTTCACCGCGCCGGAGGTCAGGCCCTTGATCATGTGGCGCTGGAGGATGAGGAACACGACGAGGATCGGGGTGATGGTGAGCACCGTGGCGGCCATGACCATCGGCCAGTCGGTGTAACCGCCGTCGGTGTTGACGAGGCGGGCCAGCCCGACCTGGAGCGGGGCGACGCGGTCGTCGGAGGCGATGAGGAATGGCCAGAGGTACTCGTTCCACTCGTTGACCACGGTGATGAGCGCGAAGGCGACCAGGGTGGGCCAACTCATCGGCAGTACGACCCGGAACAGCAGCTTGAGGTGCCCGCACCCGTCCATGCGCGCGGCCTCGATGATCTCGTACGGCAGGGTCAGGAAGTGGTTGCGCATGAGGAAGGTGCCGAACGCGACCCCCGCCAGCGGGATGATGATGCCCTGGAAGGTGTTGATCCACCCGAGCTGCGCCACCAGTGCGTAGTTGGAGATCACCGTGATCTGGTTGGGCACCATCAGGGCCGCGAGCACGACCATGAACAGGACGGACCGGCCTGGGAAGCGAAGGAAGACGAACGCGTAGGCGCTGAGGACCCCCAACGTGATCTTCACGATGCTGAGCAGGCCGGTGATGACCACCGAGTTGGTGAAGTACCGGAGAAACGGGACCTCGGAGAGCACCTGCGGGTACGCGTCACCGGTCAGCGGGGAAGGCCACCACACCGGCGGCTGGACGTAGACCTGGTTGTCCGGTTTGAGGGAGGTGACGACCACCCAGAACAGCGGGAGGCCGATGACCAGCAGGACGAGGATCATCACCGCGTACCCGATGATCCTGGTCGGCGTGGAGCCTGCGCGGACCGTGCTCATCGGGCGTTCCTGTCCATGACGCGGACCTGGAGGTAGGTGATGACCAGCAGGATGAGGAACATGATCGTCGCGACCGTGGCCCCGTAGCCGGCCCGGAAGTTCTGGAAGGTCTCCTGATAGACCTGGAAGACCATGGTGGTGGTGGCGTTGCCCTGGGGCCCACCGCGGGTCATCACGTAGATGATGTCGAAGACCTGGAGCGAGTTGAGCATCACGGTGATCGACAAGAAGAACGTCGTGGGGCGCAGCATGGGCAGTGTCACCGAGCGGAAGGTGGTCCACCGGCCGGCGCCGTCGATCTCGGCGGCCTCGTAGAGCTCTGCGGGTTTGGCTTGGAGCGCCGCCAGATAGATGACGAACGAGTAGCCCAGGTTCTTCCAGATGTAGGTGATGGTGATCATCGCCAGCGCCCAGTCGGGGTCCTGGTAGAAGTCCGGCACCGGGAGTCCGACCATTGTGAGCAGTGCCGAGACCATGCCGAACCGGGGATCGAAGATGAACTGGAACGCCACGCCGATGGCCGCCCCGGCGATGACGAACGGCGCGAACACCGCCGAGCGCACGATGCCGCGACCGATGAGCTGCTGGTCGAGCAGCAGGGCCAGGGCCAGCCCGAGCACCATGGACCCCACGACGGCCGAGACGGTGAACACGCCGGTGTTTCGCAGGATCAGCCAGCTGTCGTCCCGCCCGAACCACTCGACATAGTTGGCGGCTCCCACGAACGTCGAGGTGGGGGAGGAGATGTTCCAGTCGAAGAAGCTCAGCCGGAAGTTGTCCAGCAACGGCCGGTAGGTGAACACGCCGAGCAGTGCCAGGTTGGGCAACACCAGAGCGACGAAGAGCGCCTTCTCGCGGAACAGTCCGCCCGCCCAGGCCCGGCGCCGGGCCGGGCCGCGCTCGGCGAGGTCAGGGGGAGCGGTCGCCGGGTGCCCGTCGACCGGGGAAGACAGAGTCTGCACGCTGTGCAGCCTGGCCGGGAGAGGTGAACGGGTCCTTTCCGGACGATTGACCGCCGGTGGCCCGGCGAGGTCTAACCGGTACAGGTGTTGAAAAGCATGATGTCCCCACGCTTTTCATTCCGGACGGCCGGGCCGCCGGCGAGCGGGCGTCAGTAGTTCCAGTCGCCCTGGCCGTCGAACGCGCCGAACGGGCGGCCGGGCCCGTTCTTGACGATGAACGGGTCGCCGTTGCGGCTGATGTCGTAGTACCAGCGGGCGTCGGCGGGGCTGACGTTGATGCAGCCGTGGGAGACGTTGCGGACACCCTGGTCGGCGACCGACCACGGTGCGGAGTGGATGTAGATGCCGTCGTAGGAGAGCCGGACGGCGTCGTTGATGATCGAGTCGTACCCGCCGTCCTCGATGCGCAGACCGAACGTCTCCGAGTTCATGCGGACCTCACGGCCGCGCTGGCCGGTGTAGTAGGTGCCGTTGTAGGTCTCCCAGCCGGGCCGTCCGGCGGAGGCCCGCATGGTGCGGATGTGCTGGCCGTTGCGGGTGACGGTGACGAGCTTGGTGCGGTCGTCGAACTCGGCGATCACGGCGTCGCCGGTCCGGAACGACTGCTGACGCTTGCCGCCGGCCCACACGGTGACCGAGGTGTTGACCGGCCAGAACTCGTGGGGCCGCCAGCGCACCTCGCGGTCGTTCACCCAGTAGAACTTGCCCGGGACCGCCGGCTCGGTGCGGATGCCGATCGTGGCCTCGGCCCGTGCCCGGTCGCGGATGGGGCGGTCGAAGAAGAACATGACCGGCTGTGCCACGCCCACGATCTCGTTCGGGGTGGGGAAGATGTCGACGTTGCCGTACTCGGGCGTCGGCCGCGCGGGTCCGACGATCGGGTAGGTCAGCACGGGCATCGCGGCGACGCCCGGGATGGTCGGGGTGTACAGGGGCGCGTTCTCGAGCTGCGGCACCCCGGGAGGGCTCAGCGGCATGACGGACTGGGCCTCGGCGGTCGGGGCGGTGCCCGCGCCGACCGACACCCCCATGAGGAGCGCGATCGCGGCGAGGACTGCGGCGGCCACCGAGGGGCGGGAGGAACGGGTCATGTGAGGGGCTCCTGAGGGCGGCGGGGGATTCTCTAAGCGTTACGACAGACTTCTACGCGAGTATATCGTGCGTCACAACCGAAGTGTTTCCGACCGGCCGTCGGCGATCAGTAGTTCCAGTCGCCCTGCCCGTCGAAGGCACCGAACGGGCGGCCGGGACCGTTCACGACGATGAACGGGTCACCGTTGCGGGTGTTGTCGAAGTACCAGGCCGCGTCCTCGGGGCTGACGTTGATGCAACCGTGCGAGACGTTGCGGACGCCCTGGTCGGCGACCGACCATGGTGCCGAGTGGATGAAGATTCCGTCGTAGCTCAGTCGCACGCCGTTCTCGACGGTCGTGTCATACCCGCCGGCGGTTCGGTCCAGGCCCCAGGTCGAGGAGTCCATGCGCACCTCGCGGGCGCGCCAGCCGTTGTAGTAGACGCCGTTGTGGGTCGCGTAGGCGTCGCGGCCGGCGGAAGCCTTCATGGTGCGCACCACCTGGCCGTTGCGGGTGACGGTGACGGTGTGGGTGGCGTCGTCGTAGGTCGAGATCACCGCGTCGCCGGTGCGGAAGACGGTCTCACGCCCTCCGGCCCACACGGTGACGGAGGTGCCCGCGGGCCAGAATTCGTGTGGTCGCCAGCGCAGTTCCATGTCGCCGACCCAGTAGAACTTGCCGTCGACGGCGGGTGCGGTGCGGATTCCCACCGACGCCTCGGCGCGGGCGCGGTCGGCGACGGGCTGGTCGAACCGGATCATCACCGGTTGCGCGACGCCCACCGTCTCGCCCGAGGTGGGGTAGACCGAGGCCACCCCGGTCTCGGCCGTGGTCCGCCCGATGGCGGGGACGGGCAGGGTGAGCACGCCGGTCGATCCGCCGACCGCGGGCAGCGGTGCGGACTCGAGTCCGAGCGCGCCGACCGAGCCGGTGGATCCGGTGGGACCGAGGAGTGACTGCGCGGAGGCGGCGGGGGAGAGGCCGACGACGACGAGGCAGGCCGTGGCCAGAAGCGTTGCGAAGGACCGGGTGCGGCGAGACATCGTTCTCCTCGAAAGCGGGTACCGCGGCGGGCGGCGACAGCGGGGGCCGCGTGAGGGCGGACAGCCAACCCCACGCGTCACATAAGTAACATCAGTAACAGTACATACCAGGTGCCCGGCCTGTACATCTCCGAGGTCGGGCGGGGATCACGGTGGGTGCCCGCTCCGCGGGGGACGCGCACCGACCCGGCCGGACACCTTTCCAATGTTCGTTGGTATCGCCGCGGGGAGAACCGCTGGTAGATCCATGCGGGGTCCGTAGTTGAGCGGAAGTCAACGGAGAAACGCCTGATCATGGGCTTGATCGAACGGCAGGTGCAACATAGGGTCATTTCAGTCACCGCCGAGGGGTGGGTGGCGAAGTGAAGTGGTTGCTGAGGGGCTGCGACTTCACGTAACGAGGGGCCGGTCTTGCCGACCGGGGCACCTGGGGGGGGTGCCGACCCGCAGCCGAGAGGCAGCGTGGAGGCCGGATCGTACGCGATCTGCCAGATGGTGGGACGGCGTCGGATGCTGAGGGGCTCCGGCGCCGTTCCCCGTCATTTCGGCCCACCTCTAGCCGATGATCTCCTGTGCCACGCGGTGCAGTCCGGCCAGCGCCGACGACTCGGCCTGTGGTGACCTCGGCGTCTCGGGTCTGAGCATGGTGATGTGCCACAGCTCGTCGGCGGAGACGAGGATCGTGTGGACCTCGACGCCGCCGCCGGTGGGTGCCGCCACGCAGTCGATGTACATCGTGGCGGGCCGTGGGCCGACCGCGGCGGGTGCCCCGGGCTCGCCCGGGGCCGTCAGGCCGGCTTCTGCGGCACCCGGTCCGCGGATCTCCGAGCAGGCGTACCTGGCGCCCAGCAGTGTGGCCTGACCCGCGAGCGCGGCCTGGGCACCGTCGCGGGGCGTGACGACCCCGGCGGCAACGGTGTCGGGGACGACGTCCGGATCGAAGGCCGGCGGGGTGGTCGTCGCCGTGGTCGCCGAGGTCGTCATCGACGCGTCGGTCGTGGCCCCCGCAGCCGTGGTCTCCGCACCTTCCGTGTCCGCCGATCCCGTATCCGAGACCTCGGCGGCGTCGGCGTCGGTGTCCGTCGCCTCGGCGTCGGTCGTGCTGGTGCCCGCCAGTCCGGCTTCGTACCTCTCGGGTGACCCCGGGCCGCCGTAGGTGCACAGCAGCCCCAGGTCGCCGGAGCCGGTCGGATCGACCTCCGGCATGTCGGCACCGGTGAGGTCGATGATCTCCTCGGTGGTCAGGTCGAGGAGTTCGCACGCATTGAGCCGCTCGTCGAGTGCGGGCCGACCCTCGACCATCGCGGCGGCGACGTCGTGCCGGGGATTCGGGGTGAGTCTCGGCGGGCCCGCGTCACCCGAACCGGGGCCGGTGGCAGTGCACCCGGCGACAGCCACCGTGGCCGCCAGAGCGGCGAACCCTCCGGCGAGACGGCGTCCGCGCGCCGGACGGGGTCGCTGCGATCGCATGGCCCGATCCTACGGGTCGGCCCCACGGTCATGACCCCGACGTCCGGCGTTCACCGCGCGTGCGCGGCCCGCTCATCTCGCTCGGCGACACTGCCGGATGTGGAAGCGAGACGCGGGCGGGACGCGCAGCCGCTGCCGGGGCCCGCACTCGGCTACCGGCGTTCGGATCTGCACGAACACGGGCGCCCACCCGGGGGGTGGAGGGAGGTCGTCGCCCGCGCAGTGCTCGGCGAGGGCGTCGCCCTGTTCGACGTGGCCGCGGACGATCTGCTGCGTCTGGCCGCCCACGCCCGAGCGGGGATCAGGACGGAATCGGCGGAACCGCCCTCGGCATCGGACCTCGTCGTGCTCGACGGGCCGATGCGTGGACCCTGCCGACTCGTCGACCTGACCGACGAGTCGCTCCGGCAGGGCGTCGTCGTCGGCACCCTCGAGGGCAACACCGCGGTGGCCGAGCACCGCTGCCACCTCGACCTGCACCCCGGGACGGGCGAGGTCACGGTCACCGTCCGGACGGTGTGGCGGCCGCGCACCTTCTCGGTGCTGCCCGGTGCCGCGGGCCGCGAGGCGCGCGCCTACGAACGCATGGGCGACCGCCTGGTCCGGGCACTCGGCGGCACCTTCTGACAGGGCAGGGTGCCGTCGGGGGCAGCCGGACCTCAGGCGACGTCGGTCGGCTCGGTCACCGACCCCCGGATGGCATCGAACGATTCCCGGATGCGGTATTCGAGCAGGGAACCCGGCTCGTCGGTGCGCCACCGTTCGACGGCGATCCGGAGGATCGCGATCGACGCGGCCGCCACCGTCGCGGCCTCCACCGAGTCCGGTTCCCGCCCCTCCCGGCGCGCCACCAGGGCCGCCAGCTCCTTCTCGTTGCACGCCAGGATCTCGTAGACCTGGGTCCGGACGCTCGCCTCCCTGCGCCACATGTCGTGGAATCGGTCGAAGGCCCGGCTCTGTCGCCGTGCGTTGGACACCTGGTGCCACATGAGCCGTGAAAGGGCGGTCATGGTGGACACGCTGCGGTCGGTGAGGAACTCCCTCACCGCGTCACGACCGGCGGGGGGCGTGTCGGGGATGCACGCGGCGGCCTTGGACGGGAAGTAGTTGAAGAACGTCCGCCGCGACACGTTGGCGGCTCGGGCGATCTCGTCGACCGTCACCGCGTCGAGTCCCCGCTCGATCACCAGATCGACCGCGGCGGCGGAGATCGCACCGCGCAGGTCGCGGCGGCGGTCCTCCGCGCGGTCGGCGCCCGCAGCGATGCTCGTGGAGTCGCCCATCTGCCACCTCCCGGTGCCGTCGCCGTGTCGGCGGTCAGCCGCACCGCCACGGTCAACAGTACTGACCGACCCGGCATCTATCCTGGCGGTATGCGCAAACCCGCCTCCCCAGCCCTCGTCGCGGTGTCCGCGGTCCTGCTCGGTGCCCTCGCCGGGTGCGGCGGCTCCGAGCCGGCCCCGGAGATGGGCACCATCCGGACCGCCCCTCCCGAGACGACCGAGCCGGAACTGCCGCCGGTCGAACCGGTCGCGGATGCCGAGTGCCCGTACCTGTCCGCCGACGAGGTCACACGACTCAGCGGCCAGCCGGTCACCGACGTGCGGATCGACGACGGCGTGGAGCCCGCGGCCTGCTTCTTCTACGACTCAGACGGCGAGGTGCAGCTCACCACCACCGTGTATTCGGTCGCGTCCCCGGAGCGGGCGGCGGAGCTGGTGGAGGAGTCGGCGCCCTCCGACGAGGCCGAACCCTCGCAGGCGGAGGGAGGCTGGAGCGGCGGCCGTACGGTGGGGCTGGGCGGTGCGCTGGTGGTCCTGTCCCGCGACGCCCGGGTGCTGGCCGTGCAGTCCACGCAGGACGACCCGACGACGGCCCAGCGGATCGCTGACGTCACCGCGCCGCGGGTGGCGGGCTGACCCGCCGCGCGGGGATCACGTGCAATGGGGATCACGTGCAGTGGGGATCACGTCGGGTCGGTGACCATCCCCAGGATGAGCTCGGCCATGCTGCGGGCGGTCATCGCGGTGGTCCGGACCTCACCGAGCATCGCGGCGGTCACCGAGCCGTCGTGGAGGAGCGCCAACCGGTCGGCCAGGTCGGTGATGTTGTCCGGGTCCTCGAGGCCCATGCCGGCGAGCTCGGAGCGCAGGGTCTCGGCGACCCACTGTCGCTGATCGGCCACGGCGGCGCGGATGGCGCGCTCGCCGTCCGTCGCCGGGCTGGGGAACTCGATCGCCGCCGCGAGGTGGCAGGACCCGGGCATGGCGGGTTCGACCTGCTCGCGGACGATGTCGAACAGTGCCAGGATGCGGCCCCGGGCATCCGGGGCGAGGTCGGCGCGACGCCGCCACAGGTCACGGTCCCGTTCGGCGACCGACCGCAGGTAGGCCACGACGAGCTCGTCCTTGGACCCGTAGGTGTTGTACAGGCTGGCCTTGGCCACCCCGGCCTCCCGCAGGATCCGGTCGATCCCGACCGCACGGATCCCGTCGGTGGAGAACAGACGGGTCGCCGTCGCCAGGAGCCGCTCCCGCGGCCCGGGCTTGGTCGACCGTGTGCTCGTCACGGGGTACACACTATCGGCAGTGACCGCCGACACCACGGGGCCGGTGCCGCGCGCGGCGGACACCGGCCCCATCGCCTGACGGTGCGGTCGATGACGGTCAGGCCGGGGGTCGACCGTCGGCCGGGGGGCGGCTGTGCTGCGACGGATCCGGGTCCGGGGTCGGCGTGCCGTCCGGGGCGTCCGGGACCTCGGGCGCGTCCGCAGTGCGTCCGGTGAGGAACTCGCCAGCCTTCTGCTGGGCGGTGTCGACGTGCTGGGCGTGCTTGCCGCCGGTGCGCTTGTCGAACGCGTCGCCGGCCTTGTCGAGTGCCGAGTTCACTTTGCCCGGGTTCTTGCGGGCGAGGTCCTTGGCCTTGTCGAACAGTCCCATGTCGGACTCCTTCCACTCGGGGTGATGCAGACGGACGGCCCGGCCCCGACGAGGGGCCGGGCCGTCCGGATGATGCGGTGTCTCTGGCGTCTCGCGCAGGGGTCAGACCCTGGTGCGTCCGCGCCCCTTGACGGCCGAGACGATGAAGATGACCAGGATCGCGCCGATGATCGCGGCGACGAAGCCCCAGATGGAGAATGCCTCCGGCATGCCACCGCCACCGGTGACGAGCGAGACGAGGAGGCCGACGATGAAGGCGCCGATCACGCCGGCGAGAACGTTGGCGACGAGGCCCATCTGTGCGTTCTTGCCCATGATCATGGACGCGATCCAGCCAGCGAGGCCACCGACGATGATCCAGGAGATGATGCTCCACAACATTGTGGTTGTCCTTTCCCGAGAGTCGTACTCGGCCCGGAACGGGCCGCTCTCTCAGGAGAACACGACACCGACACGAAAGCTTCCGGTAGGGCGCACGGTGGCGTTAAACGTCGCTCACTCGTTACCGGTCCGTGTCCGCCGGGCCACCCGCCCGCGGCCTCAGGCGATCTCCGCGGCCTCCGGGTGCTTCTGGATGTATCCCGCGACGAACGAACACGACGGACGCACCCGCAGTCCCTCCTCCCGGGTCACCTGCAGCGCCTCACCGACCAGCGTCCCGGCGAGACCGCGCCCACCGAATTCGGACGCGACCACCGTGTGGGGGAACTCGCGGACGCCGTCCGTGCCGTCGGAATAGTCGGCGAAACCCGCCACCACGTCGTCCACGAGGATCTCGAATCGCCCGGCGGCGGTGTCACGCCGAACCTGAACGTTGTCCTCGCTGCTCATGAGTGCGATTCCGGACGAACGACCATCACCGGGCACGGGGCCGCCTGCAGGAGCGCCCGGGAGGTGGAGCCGAGGACCATGCCCGTGAACCCGCCCCGCCCGTGGGAGCCGACGACGACGAGCTGGGCGTTCTCGGCCTGCTCGACGAGTGCCCGGACCGCGCGATCGCGCGTGACGAGCCGCTGCACCTCGACATCGGGGTACCGGTCCGAGAATCCCGCCAGCCGCTCCGACAGCGTCTGGAGCTGCTGCTGCTCGAGTTCCTTCCAGTCATCCTCGGTGAGGGAGATCCCGGCCGCCGCGGCCTGCACCTGCGGATCCATCCAGGTGTGCACGGCGACGAGGGGGGCGGACCGCGCGGAGGCCTCGGCGAACGCCCACTCGGTGGCCTTGGCGCTGACCTCGGAGCCGTCGATCCCCACGACGACCGGGCCGCTGCGGTTCAGGTCGTCCGTGTCCTCCCGGGTCACCACGACCGGGCAGAACGCGTGGCTGGCCACCGCCGCCGACACCGAGCCGAGCACCATGCCCTTGATCCCGCCCAGGCCGCGGGAACCCAGGACGATGAGCTTGGCCTTGCGCGAGTAGTCGATGAGCACCTGCGCGGGGTTGCCCTCGACGATCGCGTGCGACACCTCGATGCCGGGCGCCACCTTGGCCGCGGTCTCACGGGCCTTCTCGATGATGGGCGTGCACTCCCGCTCCAGCTCGTCGTAGACGGGCTGCGGAGGGATCATCCCCTCGGCGAACATCGCGGCCGGCATCGTGTAGCTGGTCACGAGGAGCAGCGGGACGCGGCGGGTGGCGGCGGTGTTGGCGGCGTACGCGACCGCACCGGTGGAGGCGGCGGAGCCGTCGACGCCGACGACAACGGTGTTCTCGAGGGAAGCCATGACCCCGACCCTACCGCCGGGATACGACACCGGATCGCGGTTTGGGAGTGGGCCGTCTAGAGCTGGTCCGGAAACGGGGCGTTGGCCGGGTAGGCCATGTTGAAACTCCCCTGGAACGCCGGGAGGACGACGCGGCCCGGGCCGAAGAGGAAGAAGTCGACGACGACGTCGATCATGGGCGCTCCCGAGTGTTCAGAGTGGTGCGAGGGACAGATGGTGCTCGAGTGAGTGTAGCCCACCGACTAGGCTCGTGGACGTGTCCAGTTCGAGACGCCGTGGGCGGCCCCTCCCGCTGCGGAACGGTGTCGACCCGGTCCGGATCCGGCTGGCCGACCCCGGACAGGGGCCCCGCAGCATCCCCGAGGAGCTGCGCCGACGCTTCCCCGACCGGCTCGCCCAGCTCACCGTGGCCCTCGAGGCGGGGCAGGTCGTCACCGCCGACGGGGCACCGGTCACCGCCGCCACCCGGCGGCACCGGGGGATGGATGTGTGGATGTACCGGACGCCGGAGCCCGAGATCCCGGTCCCGTTTGAGGTCGAGGTCCTGCACGCGGACGACCGCCTCGTCGTCGTCGACAAACCCCACTACCTCGCCACGACCCCCCGCGCGGGGCACGTCACCGAGACCGCACTCGTCCGGCTCCGGCGCGATCTCGCGCTGGACGACCTCGCGCCCGCCCACCGCCTCGACCGGCTCACCGCTGGCGTCCTGGTCTTCACCGTCGATCCCGCGCACCGCGGCGCCTACCAGGAACTCTTCGCCGCCCGCCGGGTCACCAAGACCTACCTGGCGGTCGCGACCGCCCCCGACGGGGTTCCCACCGAACGGCAGCGGTCCAGCCGGATCGTCAAGACCCGCGGCGTCCTGCAGGCGGCCGAGGTCGACGGCGAGCCCGACGCCCACACGCGCATCACCCTCCTGGGCACCCGGGGCGACGGGGCCGGGCGGATCGGGCTCTACCGGCTGGAACCCACCACCGGCCGCACCCACCAGCTGCGCGTGCACATGAACGCCCTCGGGACCCCGATACTCGGCGACGACCTCTACCCCCGTGTGCTCGACGTTGCCCCCGGCGACTTCTCGACACCACTGCAGTTGCTGGCCGAGTCGATCGCCTTCACCGACCCCGTCTCCGGTGAGAATCGCGAGTTCGCCACCCGGCGGACCCTCGACGCCTGGACCCGTGAGCAGGATCAGGGTGGACACCCGGGCAATCCCCCATCGGCTTCCGCTCCGAATTCCTGCAAGCTTTAGATCGACCACCATGATCCGAGGGAGCACATGACCACCCAGGCCGAGACCCACCAACACGACGGCGAGCCGCACTCCGCGGCCGCCGTCGCCACCGACCTCGTCATGACCTACGGGGAGGGCGAGACCGAGGTCCGTGCACTCGACCACGTCAGCGCGACCTTCGAACGCGGACGGTTCACGGCGATCATGGGCCCCTCCGGCTCGGGCAAGTCGACCCTCATGCACTGCATGGCGGGACTGGACCGGCCGACCTCCGGGTCGGTGCGGATCGGCGATACCGAGATCGTGGGGCTGGCGGACAAGGAATTGACGGCGCTGCGACGCGACCGCATCGGATTCGTGTTCCAGTCCTTCAACCTCGTCCCGACCCTGACGGCCGAGGAGAACATCACCCTGCCCCAGGACATCGCCGGCCACGGCATCGACCGGGCCTGGTTCGACGAGGTGATCGGCCGGCTGGGGATCGCCGACCGGCTCTCGCACCGGCCGTCCGAACTGTCCGGCGGCCAGCAGCAGCGCGTGGCGTGCGCGCGCGCCCTGGTCGGCCGCCCGGACATCCTGTTCGGTGACGAGCCCACCGGCAACCTCGACTCCACCTCCTCGGCCGAGGTCCTGGCCATCCTGCGCAGCGCCGCAGACGACTTCGGTCAGACTGTCGTGATCGTCACCCACGACCCGCGCGCCGCCACCTACGCCGACCGCGTCCTGCTGCTCGCCGACGGCCGGGTCGTCCGCGAGCTCGCCCACCCCACCGCCGACGAGATCCTGGCGGCCATGGGCGCCCTCGAGGAGCGGTGATGGCGGCCAGGCACGCCTCCGGGCACGCCGGACGCGCCGGCGGGGGGCGACACGAGTCCGCCCACGCCCCGCGCCACACGCGCCCGATGCTGCGCGTGTCGCTGCGCAACATCGCCGCCCACAAACTCCGCCTGGTGCTGTCCGTGCTGGCGGTGGTCCTGGGCACCGCGTTCGTCACCGGCTCGCTGGTCTTCACGTCCACCCTCAAGAGCACCTTCGACGGGCTGCTCGACCAGGGCACCGCGGACCTCGCCGCGATGATCGAACCCGAGGACCCCCGCGGGGCGGGCGTGCCGTTCGAGGTGGCCGAGCAGGTGCTCGACCTGCCGGGCGTCGAGGCGGCCATGCCCGGCGTGTCCGGCACCGTGGTGCTGTTCAACGCCGACGGCACCCCGTACCAGTCCGGCGGCGCGCCGTCCGAGGGCCTGGCCTGGATCGATCCCGACGACGCGGTCGGCGAGAGCAGCTGGATCACGGACGGCCGCGCCCCCGCCGCCGACGACGAGGTCGTCCTCCCCGAGACCGTGCTCACCGCCGCCGGCCTCGCCGTCGGCGACACCGCCGAGGTCTACACCACCGGGCAGGGCGTCCTCGACGTGACCGTCGTGGGTGCCTACGCCAACGAGACCGACATCGGCGGGTACGTGGGCGTCGGGTTCTCGGAGGAACGCGCCCGCGCCCTGTTCACCGACGGCGAGAACGCCTCCAACGTCTCCGTCCGCGCGGAACCGGGCGTGAGTCAGGAGGAGGTCCGCGACACGATCGCGGCCGAGTTCCCCGACTACGAGGTCCGGACCGGCGAGGAGATCAAGAAGCGACTGTCCGAGCAACTGTCGACCGTCCTCGACTTCATCAACTATTTCTTCGTCGCGTTCGGGCTGATCGCGCTGCTGGTCGGCACGTTCATCATCTACAACACCTTCTCCATGCTCGTCGCCCAGCGGCTGCGGGAGCTCGCGCTGCTGCGCGCGATCGGCGCCTCCCGCGGGCAGCTCACCCGATCGGTGATGGCCGAGGCCGCCGTCACCGGGCTCGTCGGCTCCGGGATCGGCGTGGTGGTGGGCTTCGGCCTGGCCCAGCTGATCTTCGTGGCGCTCGAGGCCTTCGACCTGGGCATCCCGTCCGGAGCCCTCTCGCTCACCCCGATGTCGGTCATCACCCCGCTGGTGTTGGGCTTCGTCGTCACAGTCTTCTCCGCCTGGGCGCCCGCCCGACGCGCCGGACGCGTCGCCCCGGTGCAGGGCATGCGAGTCGGCTCGGCCACCACCGAGGCCGGCGGCGGATGGCGCACCGCCGTCGGCCTGTTCGCCGTGGTGAGCGGCCTCATGCTCGCGGTGATAGGTACCTGGCAGGAGACGACGCGGGACGGTGCGATCACGGTCGGTGTCGGTGCGGCCGCGCTGATCATCGGCAGTTTCCTGGTGATGCCCGCGCTCGCCAAACCGATCGCCGGTGGCATCGGCAGGGTGATCGGCGCACCGTTCGGCGCGGTCGGCAAGCTCGCCGCCACCAACGCCGGACGCAATACCCGCCGGACCGCCGCGACCGCGTTCGCGCTCACGCTGGGACTGACCCTGGTGGCGGCGTTCGGAACCCTCGGCGCCACCACGAAGGAGAGCGTCAGCGGCGTCATCGACCAGGACATCAACGCCGATGTCGTGGTCCAGGGCGTGGCCTCCCAGGGGCCGCCGACCCCGCTGCCCGGCGGCATCGAGCAGCGGATCGCGGACGTGGACGAGGTCGGCGACGTGGCCTGGCTGGCCTTCGCGTTCGCCCAGCTCGCCGGGGAACCGCAGGCGCTGTCCGCCGCCGGCGGGCCCGTCGGCGAGATGATCGACGCCACCGTGGTCGACGGTTCGCTCGACCCCGGCCCCGACTCGCTCGTCGTGTCCCGGACCGTCGCCAGGGACAAGGGGTGGACGATGGGCGCCTCCGTGCCGCTCGTCGCGCCCGACGGCAGTGAGAGCACCCTCCGGGTCACCGGGATCTACGAGGACTCCCAGATCCTCGGGCAGTTCTACACCGGGATGGACGTCTACGAACGCCTGGTGCCGGAGAACCTGCGGTCGACCTTCAACGTGCTCGTCGCGGCGGATGACGGGGTGAGCGAGGACGAGGTCCTCGCGGCGGTGACCGACGAGCTCACCGACATCCCGATCGCGATGGTCCAGAGCAAGCAGCAGTACATCGACACCCAGACCGGCGGGATCGACCAGCTGTTGACGATCATCTACGCGCTGCTGGGGCTGGCCCTGGTCATCGCGGTCCTGGGGATCGTCAACACCCTCGCCCTGTCGGTGATCGAGCGACGCACTGAGATCGGGATGCTCCGCGCGGTGGGCATGCAGCGCTCGCAGGTCCGCCGCACGATCAACCTCGAGTCCACGCAGATCGCCGTGTTCGGCGCGTTGATCGGCGCGGCGGTGGGCGTCTACCTCGGCTGGGCGTTCGTCACCGTGCTCGCGGACAGCGGACTGACGGAGACGACGATCCCGTGGGGCAGCATCGGCGTCGTGCTGGCGGCCTCGGCGGTCGTCGGGGTCCTCGCGTCGTTGTGGCCCGCGCACCGGGCCGCCAAGACCGACCCGCTCGAGGCGATCTCGGACTAGCGGCGGAGGCCGAAGAGGTTGCGGGGACCGCGGTGCTCGTGGCGGGCGAGCACCGCGCCCAGCACCTCGGCGTCGTGCTTGTGGTCGACCTCGACGCCGGCCAGCCTGCCGACCGTGCGCTCCCACAGCAGGCCCTCGTACACGGTCAACAGGTCCAGTGCGGCTATGGCCGGGTCGCGCAGCCCGGCGGCGTCGAGTGCGCCGACGAGGTCGCTCGGATCGAGCAGGGCGGCCACGAGGTCCGTGGTGTCCTCCTTGCCGGCGAGTTCGACGATCAACGCCGACCTGGCCGCCAACTCACCGCGGTAGTCGGCCAGCAACCCGTCGACCATGCGCGTGAGCATCCCCAGCACGTCGTCGGCGTCGGAGGACGCCAACTCCTGGATGCCCGAGACCTCGACGAATCCCCTCAGCAGCGAGATGAGCCGGTCGACGGTGAGGGCGAGCAGCTGCGCGCGGGTGCGGCAGTAGTAGGAGGTGGAGCCCGACGGCAGTCCCGCCTCCGAGTCCACGGCGCGGTGGGTGAGGGCACGGACCCCGTCCCGCGCCACGACCTCGATCGCGGAATCGGCGATGAGCATGCGCCGGTCCTCCATGGGGGCTCCCGTCGTCGTGTTCCACGGACATTCAGCTCGACCGGTGTAGTGCCGGACGTCGACGGGTCCCGCCGACTCGAGCGACAGCCTATCGCCGTACGGGGCCGTCGGCGTCGGAATCACGGACGCCCCGGCACCGGTCTCCGGTGCCGGGGCGTCCCTGGCGTCGATCCTGCGGCCGCTGGTCAGGCCACGGCGGCGACTGTGCGGGCCCGCCGCGTGGCGCGGTGGTGCTGCAGCGCGGTCTTCAGGCCCGCCCGCTGACCCTCCACGGCCGGCAGCGGCTTGGGCAGGTCGGCGAACATCCGCTCGGAGTGGGTCTCCGGCGCGTCATCGGTCGTGTCGCGCAGCATGTGGTTGGGCAGCGACAGCTTGGCGATGGTGCGCCAGGTCTTGAAGTACTGCACCGGCAGGGGGCCGGCCACGTAGGGCAGGTCGTACTTGCGGCACACCTCACGTACCCGGATGGACGCCTCCGCGAGTCGGTTGGACGACATGTCCGGGTAGATGTGGTGCTCGATCTGGTACGACAGGTTGCCGGACATGAAGTCGACGACCGGACCGCCGGTGATGTTGGCGGAGCCGAGCATCTGCCGCAGGTACCACTCTGCCTGCGTCTCGTTCTCCACGTCCTTCTTGGTGAACTTCTCGGCACCGTCGGGGAAGTGGCCACAGAAGATCACCGCGTTGGTCCAGACGTTGCGGATCCCGTTGGCGACCAGGTTGGCGGTGGCGGTGGACTTCCACCCCTTGCCGGACAGCAGCGGGTAGAAGACGTAGTCCTTGGCGAGCTGACGGCCGGCCTTCTTGGCGAAGAGCGAGAGCTTGCTCATGGTCTCGCGACGGTCGTCACGACCCTTGGCGACCTTGCCCAGCTCGAGGTGCTGGATCCCCACGCCCCATTGGAACAGCAGCGCGAGGGCCGCGTTGTAGGCGATGTTCCCGTAGTAGAAGGGGTGCCAACGCTGGTCGCGGGTCACCCGGAGAACGCCGTACCCCACGTCGTCGTCCAGGCCGACGATGTTGGTGTACTTGTGGTGGATGTAGTTGTGGGTCTGCTTCCAGTGCTCGGCGGTGCCCACGATGTCCCACTCCCAGGTGGTGGAGTGGATCTCGGGGTCGTTCATCCAGTCCCACTGCCCGTGCATGATGTTGTGGCCGAGTTCCATGTTCTCGACGATCTTGGCGACACCGAGGGTGCCTGCGCCGATCGCCCAGGCCGTGCGGTTACGCGAGCCCACGAGGAGCAGTGCACGGGCCGCGATCTCGAGTCCCCGCTGGAAACGGATCGTATTGTGGATGTACGCGGCATCTCGCTCGCCGAGGGAGCCGATGATGTCCTGACGGATCTGCTCGAGCTCCGCGCCGAGGGCTTCGATGTCGGACTCGGAGAGGTGCGCGAATTCCGGGATGTCGGTGATGGCCATGAAGCTACGGTACCGTAACTTACGGTCGCGTAGGTACGTTCGGTTGCGCGGGTCACAATTTCGGTGTGCGGTGAGCTGATCGATCACCGCCCAGTTGTGGTGTGGCCGAGGACTCTTTTCCGGCGCCGAAGCGTGCGTGGCCTGCGCGGGAGTTCGACGATGTCACGCCGGACATCACGGTTGTGTAACGTCGAGCGGGTTCGTGACGACATAGATGGCGTTACGTGGGGTACAGACAGAACGCCCGATACCGCAGTACGACTCAGTACGCAGCAGTAAATACGAGGGGACACATCATGAGCAACGCCAACGACATCTTCCTGCAGGCCATCCAGCCGGTCATCGACATCTTCTGGTCGCTGGTGTGGACCGCCACCGGTTCGACCATCAGTGTTCCCCGTCCGACCGCTCCCGCGGGCACTCCCGAGTCGGTCTGATCCTTTCGAGCGCCGGGTTCATCGCCCGGTGATCTCCGCGGCAGCCCGCCCCTCGCTCGAGGGGCGGGCTGCCGCGTTTCATCCGGTCGGCCGGGTGGGTGGCGGTGGTGGCAGCGGCCGTGCCGCCGGCTCAGAGGCCGAACTTCTCGCTGCCACCCAGGTCGATCGGGATGGAGGCGCCGGTGATACCCGCGCCCTCGTCGCTGCACAGGTAGACGGCCATGGACGCGATCGCCGACGGCTCGACCCACGGCTGCGGCATCTGGTTCATGCCGCTGAAGGTCTCCGCGGTGTCCTCGAGCGTGGTGCCCTGCCCGCCCGACATCATGGCGATCATCGAGGGGTTCTCGATCATCGGCGTACGGACGTTGCCGGGGTGGATCGAGTTGCACCGGACGCCTGAGAACCCGAGCTCACCGGCGAGGGCCTTGGCGAGTCCGCGCACGGCCCACTTGGACGTCCCGTAACTGGCGGTGAAGGAGCCGCCCCGCAGTCCCACCATCGAGCTGATCAAGACCACTGAGCCGCCGCGCCCGGTCGTCAGGATGTGGGGGATCGCCACCGTCGTCGTCACCCACGTGCCCTTGAGATTGATGTCGAGCGTCGTGTCCCACTCCTCCTCGCTCCGCTCCCAGGACGCGGCGGGCTGGGGCGAGACCCCGGCATTGGCCACGACGAAGTCCAGGCCGCCCAGCTCGGCCACCGCGGCGTCGACGGCTGCACGCATGCCGGGAAGGTCCCGAACGTCGACCTCCCCGGTGATGCAGCGCCTGCCGAGCGCGCGAACGGACTCGGCGGTGGCCTCGAGGTCCTCCGGATTGGCCATCGGGTAGGGGACCGTCTCGATGTCCCGGCACAGGTCGAGGGCGATCACGTCACATCCGGCGGCGGCGAACGCCTCGCAGTGTGCGCGCCCCTGGCCGCGTGCGGCGCCGGTGACCAGCACGACCCTTCCGCTCAGATCGGCCTGGGTGGGGACGGCTTGCGACATCGGGGCTCCTGACGTGGTTCGGCGGCGGACCCTGCGGGGTCGCCCGCCCTGCGGCATGCTGGAAGTCAACGTAGACAATCAGAACAGGTAGTGATCATCATGCTTGAACGGACCCTGGTCCTCGTGGATACCTCGTATCTACTGGCTAGTTTCTACAACTCGTGGGAGGAGGGTGCGCGCGGCCAGTTAGAGATATCCCTGGCCACGGTCGTGCACCGTTTAGACCACGTAGCCCACGGTCTGGTGGACCAGCCGGTCCAGCGCCAGAACTGGTATGACGGCATCCCGGACTCCGGCCCGCACCGGTATCAGCGCACTCTCCGTGTGATCGAGGGCGTGCAGCTGCGCGCTGGCCAGTTGATCGAGTGGGGTGAGAGACGAACCCAAAAGGCGGTCGACACCCTCCTCGTCGCCGACATGATCCAAGCCGCCTACAAGGGCCAGTGTTCGGACATGGTCCTGGTCACCGGGGATGCCGACATGATCCCCGGCGTGCGGGTGGCCGTGGACGCCGGTGTCCGGATGCATCTCGTGGGTTTCGGCTGGGATTCGATCTCTTCTGCGCTGCGACACGCCTGCGACACCACGACCGTGCTCGATCCCCGCACCGACTTTCACGACGCCATGCAGATCAGGGTCCTCGAGGGCCCCATCCCCCCGAAGGTCAGGACCCCGACGGCGCCTCCGGTGCATCCGGGGGAGGACGCCCACGAGACCGAGGAGTCGGTGGGGATGGCCGACGTCGTCCTGCGCTCGGATCGCGCCTCGGCCACCTCGGTGGCCGACGAGACCCGCCTGACGGCCGCCGAGGAGGAGCGTGCGGCCGATGCGGAGGAGCTGGCGGCAGACGAGCAGGAGTGCGCGGCGAGAGCCGAGTCCGAGCCGCCCGCGCCGGAGGCCGGGGATTCCGCGCAGGAACCAGTCGAACCGCCGACGGCCGGTAAGGTCCCCACGCCTGGCGCGTCGTCGAAGCCCGAGAGCGCACAGAACCCGGGGCCGTCGCCCGCGCAGCTGGCCAAGCAGAACGACAAGACCGAGAAGGCGGGGGAGTCCGGGCGGCCCAGCCCAGCCGAGGCCGCCGAGGCGCACCCGGGCCCCCAGCCCACAGCGCAGTCCTCCCTGGTCGCCCCGCAGTTCGCGGGCTCGGTCCAGAAGCCCTCGGACCCTGGCGCGGAGCCCAACGGGTCGTCCCGGCCGAACCCGTCGATGATGGCTCCCCATCGTCGGCCGCTGAGGTCGAAGTTCGTGCCGCTCCCTGACGAGGTCTGGACCTCGTCCGGTGAACAGACCCCCTTCGACGTGGGCCAGCAGTACGCCACGTGGTGGTACGAGCGGGCCGCCACAGAGAGTCAGCGAGATCAGGCGCATCTCCTCTCGGGCGGCGTGCTTCCCCCGGGGATCGACCGCCCGTTGTTGCAGTTCGCCTGCCAGATGCTCAACGAGTTCACCCTGACGGAAGCCCAGCGGGTTCGCCTGCGAGACGGGTTCCACGAGGGGATCCGGGCAGTCCTGCTCAAGCACCGCTGAGGCCTTCCCGTCCGCCGGTCAGAAGGGCGGCGGGTCGGGGTCGTGGTGGTGGTCGGGTGTGGTCTCTGGTGGTGGGGCCATGGTGTTGGCTTTGCGTTCGGCGGCCAGGCGTAGGGCGCGTCGGTACCAGTGGGTGCTCTGGGGTCGGGGGTCGAGCCAGGGTCGGCGTGGGGGTGGGATGTCGGCGT
>NZ_LSSV01000041.1:0-23332 GCF_001658045.1 Dietzia sp. 111N12-1
AACTAACGGAGATGCCCACTAGTTGCCGGGCACGCCGGGAATGCGGAACTCCGGTAGGCCCGGGATCCGGATCGGGTCACCGGGTCCGGGGAGCGCGGGCGGCGGTGGTGGCGGTGACGAGGTGGGATCGTCGTCCTCGGGAGTCTCGGCCCGGCACACGATCCGGTCTCGCGGCGCGTAGCTCGACGAGACGGTGTCGGTGCTCACGGTGTCGCCGCCGCGCAGGACGACCCGGGTCACGCGGGCGGTGTACCCGTCTGCGCCCGGACTCGGGGTACACCCGGCCGTGCCGACGACCCGGGTCTGGGCCCGCCGGATGTCGGTCCGGGGGGCCGTCGAGACCCTCACCGTGTACTCGGGCGTCCCCCACAGCCGGACCGTCACCGAGTTGCCGCTACCCGATGCATCGATCACCAGGCCGGTGTCCTGGGCGTTTCGGAATCCGACGTCGGCCGAGGCGGTGGCATCGCGGCCCGCCGGGAACGCGTCGCCGTCGACACCGCGGGAGCTGCGGACGAGGTCCTGTGCGCCGGAGTCAAACGCAGCGTTGAACAGGGCGGTGGCGACGGCGTCGGCGGACACGTCTCCGGAGACGGTGCCGGCGACCTCCGCCATGGAGAAACTCCCGCCCGCCGGGATGAAGTGCCCGGCCAGCGAGGCGATCATCGACTGGGCCTGTCCGCTCGCGCCGACGGCCACCGTGAACTGGCCGACGGGCTCGCGGATGCCGGCCCGCTCGGCCTCCGCGGTGGTCAGCTCGGGGTCGCGGCCCACGTAGCCGACGGGGAGCACGCGGGGGCCGTCGACGTCGGTGAGTTGCCCGGGCAGCCGACCGAGCAGCGGGCCCCATTCGACGGTGCGTCCCTGGACCGCGGGCACGATGGTGGCGCTCGACCCGCTGAACTCGAAACTCGCGTCCCTGCCCACCTGCTCGGTCTCCTCCAGGAGCGGGTCCAGGATCCCCTTGGCGGCGTCGGCGTCGAAGCGGGGCTCGAGCACGCCGCCCTCGCGGACGAAGCTGAGGTACTCCCCGATCCGGTCGCGGGGGAAAAGCACCGGCACCGCGCCCGGGTCGTCCGGGTCGACCATCTCGATCTCCCGCTCGGCGGGCTCGGGCCGCTCGCGCCCGGGGGCCGATGGCGGGGCGGGGAGCCTGGTGGTGACGGTGATGGTCGCCGGCTCGGTGCCGTCGTCGCGCATCCGCGAGGCCAGCAGCGTCAGGTCCCGGGAGGCGGCGGGCTCGGCCACGTCCCGGATCAGCGCCCGCACCTGCTCGGCGTCGGTCTCGGTGGGCGTGTAGTCGACGGGCAGGTCCACTCCGTCGTCGTCGAGCCAGTGCTCGAGCACCGCGTCGCGGGAGTTCTCGATCTGTAGGCGCTGCCCGTCGAGCGGGATGGCCGAGCGGACCTGATCCCGGTCGAACCAGATGGCGCCCTCGCGGGGTTCGAAGTCCGCCTGGAGGGCGAGGCGCTCGAGGAAATCGGTCAGCCGGGCGTCCGGGATGACGCTGGCGATCCCGACCTCGGTCGACCACACCACGCTGATCAGCCGCTTCAGCGGGTTGAGGGGCTGTTCACCGCCCCGGTCGAGCGTGCCCTGCCAGTCCACCGACAGGCCGACCGAGTCGGGGTCCAGCGTGGTCGACACGGCCCCGGCGCGCAGATCCACCTCGTCGTCGACCCGCGGTCCGAGCTCGGCGATCAGTCGCTGTTCGGCGTCGGCGGTCCGCATCCCGCCCACCTGGATGCCGGCGACCTCCGTCCCGCGCGGGACCCGGCCGATGCTGTGCACAAGATCGAAGCCGTACAGGACCGCGAGTGCCATGAACAGGCCCACACCGGTGTAGATCCACCGCGACCGCACCCGGTACCGATGTCGGTCGGACGCAGCCGGGAGCGGGCCCGCGCCCTCGATCGCGACGGGGCGTGCCGGGGTGTCGTCATCGTGGGACTCGACCACGCGTCATCCACCTCCTCCCGAGCGGGGGACGGCGGAACCCCGCGGGCCGCCGGCCGGGGACGTCCCCGCCCGAACCACTGTGAACACCACTATGACGGACCGATACCGATGAGTGCAGCCCCCGCGCCGGACGCGGGGGCTGCGCTCATCGGACTCACGGGACGAGCCCGCGGCGAGATGGACGAGGTGCGGGGGTCAGCGCTCCACGATCGCGGTGACGCCCTGGCCGCCCGCGGCGCAGACGGAGATGAGCGCCCGGCCGGAGCCCTTCTGCTCGAGCAGCTTGGCCGCGGCGGCCAGGATGCGGCCGCCGGTGGCGGCGAACGGGTGACCAGCCGCCAGCGACGAGCCGTTGACGTTGAGCTTGGAGCGGTCGATCGACCCCAGGGCCTTGTCCAGGCCCAGGCGCTCGGTGCAGTACTCCTCGGACTCCCACGCGGCCAGGGTGGCCAGCACCTGCGAGGCGAACGCCTCGTGGATCTCGTAGTAGTCGAAGTCCTGCAGGGTCAGGCCGTTGCGGGCCAGCAGCCGCGGCACCGCGTAGGTGGGGGCCATGAGCAGCCCGTCGGGCGTGCGACCGTCGTGGCCGTGGACGAAGTCCACCGAGGCGGTCTCCGAGTCCACCAGGTAGGCGCGGACCGGCAGTTTGTTCTCCTTCGCCCACTCCTCGCTGGCCAGCAGCACGGTGGAGGCGCCGTCGGTCAGCGGGGTGGAGTTGCCGGCCGTCATGGTGGCCTCGGTGCCGTGGGCCTCGGCGTCGCGCTTGCCGAAGACCGGCTTGAGCTTGCCCAGCTTCTCTTCGGAGGAGTCGGGCCGCATGTTGTCGTCGCGGGCCACGCCGAGGTAGGGCGTCACGAGGTCGTCCTGGAAACCGGACTCGTAGGAGGCGGCGAGGTTGTGGTGGCTGGCGACGGCCAGCGCGTCCTGGTCGGCGCGCGTCACCCCCATCTCGCGGGCGGTGATGGCGGCGTGCTCACCCATCGACAGCCCGGTACGCGGCTCGGCGTTCTGCGGCTGCTCGGGCACGAGGCCCTGCGGGCGGATCTCGCCGAGGAGCTTCAGGCGGTCGACGGTGGACTTGGCGGAGCTGACCTTGATGAGGGTCTTGCGCAGGTCGTCGTTCACCGAGAGCGGCGCATCCGAGGTGGTGTCGGTGCCTCCGGCGATGCCGGACTCGATACGCCCGAGGGCGATCGCGTCGGCCACCTGGATCGCGGCGGCCAGGCCGGTGCCGCAGGCCTGCTGGACGTCGTAGGCCGGGCTGGCCGAGTCGAGCACCGAGCCGATCACCGACTCGCGGGTGAGGTTGAAGTCGCGGGAGTGCTTGAGCACGGCGCCGGCGACGACCGACCCGACGCGCTTGCCCTGGAGGTTGTAGCGGCTGGCCAGTCCGTCGATCGCGGCGGTGAGCATGTCCTGGTTGGAGGCGTCCGCGTACTTGCCGTTCGAGCGGGCGAAGGGGATTCGGTTGCCGCCGACGATGGCGACCTTGCGGGGGCTGGTGGTCACGTGTGTCACTCCCGTTGTGTTCTCGGTGTCCGGTGGCCCGAAACGCGGCCCTGCACGTATTGTTACTCAGCAGTAAGTTACTTGTCGACCCGTAGTACCGCACCTCTCCAGGAGATGATCGCCATGGCACAGGGCAACCTCGACCTCTACTCGCAGTTCGTGACCTCGGCCCCGGGGTCGTTCATCGCCGGCAAGGTCGGCCTCCCGCAGCCGGAGCAGCTGCGTCGGTACGAGGCCGGACAGCCCGCCCTGCACGGTCCCGTCCTCATCGGCGGCGAGGGCCGCCTGGCCGAGCCCGTCCGGGAGATGCTGGTCGGCGACTACGAGCTGGCCGCCGCGGGCGCCGAGGGCAAGTTCGCCGGCCTCGTCTTCGACGCCACCTCGCTGCGTCGCCCGGAGGACCTCAAGGCCCTGTTCGAGTTCTTCAACCCGGTCGTCCGCAACGTCGCCGCCAGCGGCCGCATCGTCGTGCTGGGCACCACCCCGGAGGAGACGGGCTCGGTCGAGGAGCGCATCGCCCAGCGCGCGCTCGAGGGCTTCACCCGCTCGCTCGGCAAGGAGATGAAGCGCGGCTCCACCGTCCAGCTCGTGTACGTCTCCCCCGACGCCGACGCGGGAGCCTCCGGGCTCGAGTCCACCCTGCGGTTCATCCTGTCCGGCAAGTCGGCGTACGTCGACGCGCAGGTGTTCCGCGTGGGGGCCGGCTCGGCCACCGCCCCGGCATCGTGGGACCGCCCGCTCGAGGGCAAGCTCGCCGTCGTCACCGGCGCCGCCCGCGGTATCGGCGCCGAGATCGCGGCCGTGCTCTCCCGCGACGGCGCGCACGTGATCTGCTGCGACATCCCGGCCGCCGGAGAGTCGCTGTCCGCCACCGCCAACAAGGTCGGCGGCACCTCGCTGCCGCTGGACGTCACCGCCGCCGACGCCGCCGAGGTCCTGGCCAAGCACGTGACAGAGCGTCACGACGGCCGCGTCGACGTGCTCGTCCACAACGCCGGCATCACCCGTGACAAGACGCTGGCCGGCATGGACAGCGCCCGCTGGGACTCCGTCATGGCCGTCAACCTCATCGCCCCCGAGCGCATCACCGCCGAGCTCGCCGAGAAGGGCGTGCTGGGCGAGGGCTCGCGCGTCGTGGGTGTGTCCTCGATGGCCGGCATCGCCGGTAACCGCGGCCAGACCAACTACGCGGCTTCGAAGGCCGGTGTCATCGGGTTCGTCAACGGCGCCTCGGCCGAGCTGGCCTCGAAGAACGTCACCGTCAACGCCGTGGCGCCGGGCTTCATCGAGACGCAGATGACGGCCGCCATCCCGTTCGCCACCCGCGAGGCCGGCCGTCGCATGAACTCCATGCAGCAGGGCGGTCTGCCGGTCGACGTGGCCGAGACGATCGCCTACTTCGCCAACCCCGCCTCGTCCACGGTCACCAACAACGTGATCCGCGTGTGCGGCCAGTCCCTGCTGGGTGCGTGATCTGACGTGGAGTACACCCGCCTTCCCGCCATCCCCAACCTGCTCGCCCAGTACGGCAAGGCCGCGGTGGGAGCCCTGCCCGTCGTGGGCGGCTCCCGCGACGGCAAGGCCATGCCGTCGAAGGGCGTCGAGGTCGCCGGCGTGCGCGTGGACGTGGCCAACTTGGCCGCCTACGCCCGCGTCTGTGGCCTGCGGCTGACCGACGAGCTGCCGCTGACCTACCCGTTCACCCTGGCGTTCCCGCTGAGCATGCAGCTCATGCTGGATCCGGACTACCCGGTGCCGGCGATGGGGTCGGTGCACCTGACCAACGAGATCGAATCGCGCCGCCCGCTGCGGGTCGGCGACGAGCTCAACATCCGGGCGCACGCCGAGAACCTGCGTGAGCACCCCGCCGGGTTGCTGCTGGACGTGGTCACCGAGATCCGTACCGGTGACGACGACGAGCCCGCCTGGGTGCAACGGTCGGGCCTGCTCTCGAAGCGGCGGACCTCGCTGACCCCGGCCAAGGACGCCCCGCGCCCGCCGAGGCCCGAGCCGCCGACCGCGGCCGAGATCGGCGACCCCACCGTGGTGAAGTCGGTGTCCGAGGCGCAGATCGCGGAGTACGCGGCCGTGTCCGGGGACCGCAATCCCATCCACGTGTCCAAGGTGGGCGCGAAGGCGTTCGGCTTCCCGAACGTCATCGCCCACGGCATGTGGACGGCCGCCACGCTGCTCGGCACGGTCGAGGGCGGGATCCCCGAGCGGGCCCGCTACTCGGTCGAGTTCGGCAAGCCCGTGATCCTGCCGGCCAGGCTGGGCATCTACGCCCGTCGCGGCGGCGCCGGGGATCCCGCCTGGTCGCTGACCGTGCGCAATCCCAAGAAGCTGGGCACCGTGCACGCGACCGCGAGCATCGAGGAGCTCTAGGCCCCACCCGGCACGCGGCCCGACCGGGCTCCGTCGTCGAGAAGAGCGTCCCGCACACCTGCCTCTCGGGCGACGTGTGCGGGACGCTCTTCTCGTCGCCGGGCCGGACCCGCCGGGCCGAGATCCGGTGTCGCGCGGCCCGCGCGTCGAATAGGTTCGGCCGCAGGGAGGGAGCCCTTCCGGATCCCCTCACCCCGGCCCAGGAGTAGCTGTGCACCGCACCGAGTTCCCCCGCCTCCTCGCCCGGCCGGCCGCGCTCGTGGCGGTGGCCGTGGTCGTCACGCTCACCGCCTGCTCGACGACCGGCGACCCGGATGGCGTCGGCTCCGGCGGCACCGACTCCGGTGGCGCCCCGGGCGCCGGCCCAGTCGGGTCGCAGCCCCCCGGGCACCCTGCCACGCAGGGCCCCGTCGTCGAGGTGGAGACGGTCGCCGACGGGCTGACGATCCCCTGGGACGTCGTCCGCGACCCCGAGGGCGTCATCGTCACCGGCGAGCGGGGTTCGGGCACCCTGTACGCGATCCGCGGGAGCGGGGAGCGGACCGTTGTCGACGCGGACTTCGGCGAGCTCTACGACCGGGGCGAGAGCGGCCTGATGGGGATGGCACTGGCAAGGGACTTCGCCACCAGCCGCGAGGTCTACACCTGCCATTCCTCGGCCGAGGCGGACGACAACCGCGTCACCTCCTGGACCGCCACCGAGGACTGGTCCGCCCTCCAGTCGCCACGGGTTCTCGTGGACGGCATCCTGCTGGCCGACCGGGGCCTGCACTCGGGCTGCCGCATCCTGGTCCACCCGGACGGCACTCCGTACATCGGCACCGGCGATGCGTTCACCGGCCCGGCGCCCCAAGACCTCGATGCGCTCTCGGGCAAGATCCTGCACGTCACCCGCGACGGCGAGCCGGCCGACGACACCATCGGCGACTCCCCCGTCCTGACGTACGGTCACCGCAACGTGCAGGGGCTGGCCCTGCGGCCGGACTCCGATCAGATCGTCGCCGCCGAGCACGGGCCGGATGTCGACGACGAGGTGAACCTCGTGCTCCCCGGGTCCAATTACGGGTGGGACCCGGACTCCGGCGGCCGATACGACCAGGACGTGCCGATGACCGACACCCGCGACTTCCCCGACGCGGTGGAGGCGTCGTGGCGATCCGGGGACCCGACCCTCGCGCCGGGCGGGATCGCGTTCCTCGACGACCCCGCGTGGGGCGAGTGGGACGGCGCCCTGGCGGTCGCAATGCTCAAGACCAGCCAGATCGTCCTCATGACGCTGTCCGAGGACGGCACCTCCGTCACCGCGACCGCAGCGATCCTGCGAGGAGAACACGGCCGCCTGCGCTCGATCACCCCGGAGCCCGGTGGGTCGCTGCTCGTCACCACCTCCAACGGTGGTGGCGAGGATGAGATCCTGCGCGTCCGGCCCGCAGCAGGCTGAGACCCCACCCCGGCCCCGGACCGGTACCGCTGCCCGATTGTGGCCCATAGCCTGTGGCTCGCATCACTTCCCACACCACAGCAGGGAGTTCTCCGTGCACGACCGCCCCATGCCCCGTTCGTCCCGCACCCGCACCCTCGCAGGGGCCGCCGCCGCTGCCGCCGTCGTCACCTCGCCCTCCCCGCCATGGCGTCCGCCCAGTTCGGTTCGCTCGGACCCGGATCGACGGGGTCGGTGGACACTGGTTCGGTCCCACCTGGCCTGCTGTTCCCGCCGACCCCCGGCATCGGTGCCGGACCGGACGTCGAGATCGTCGAGGGTCCGGACGTCGAGACCGCCGTCGTCATGAACGGGCTGAACGTCCCGTGGGACGTGGTCCGCGCCCCGGACGGCACCCTCCTCACCGGCGAGCGCGGTGGCCGGATGTTCGTGCAGCGCCCGGGCGAGGAGCAGCGCACCGTGTCGATCGACCTGCCGGGCCTGTTCCGCCAGTCCGAGAGCGGCCTCATGGGCATGGCCGTGGACGCGGGCTTCGACCAGAACCGCGAGATCCACGTATGCTGGTCCCGCGCGGTCGGCGGCGAGCGAGACAACCGGGTCACGACGTTCGAGGTCGACGAGAACTGGACCACCATGACCAGGGTCCGTGACACCCTCACCGGGATTCCCCTCGGCGCCGACGGCATCCACAGCGGCTGCCGTCTGCTCGCCGCCCCCGACGGGTCGATCTACGTGGGCGCCGGAGACACCTACGGCCCGACCGGCCCACAGTCCCTCGACTCGCTGGCCGGAAAGACCCTGCACATCGACCCCGACGGCACCCCGGCCGGAGATTCCGACTCGGTGATCCACACGATCGGCCACCGCAACGTGCAGGGCCTGGCGATCGACCCGGACTCCGGGCGCGTCTACTCCGCCGAGCACGGCCCGGACGTCGACGACGAGGTCAACCTCCTCCAGTCCGGCGGGAACTACGGCTGGAACCCGAACGTCGGGGGGCAGTACAACCAGAACGTGCCGATGACCGACACCGAGGAGTTCCCGGACGCGATCGAGGCGGTCTGGTCCTCCGGGGCCCCGACCCTCGCGCCCGCCGACATCGAGTTCCTGGGACCGGAGTGGGGCGAGTGGGAGGGTGCGCTGGCGATGGCGAACCTCAAGACCCAGAAGTTGGTCCTGCTTCGGCTCGGCGATAACGGTCGCTCGGTCGTCGATGGGTCGGTGCTGCTCGAGGGCGAGTTCGGTCGCCTGCGGTCCCTGGCGCCCGAGCCCGACGGCTCGCTGCTGGTGACGACCTCCGACGCCGACAATCGCGACTCCGTGTTCCGCATCAGCCCGGCGGCGGGCTGACCGGCCTAGAGCCGTAGGACCTGCCGGGCGGCGTCGGCCAGCGCGATCGCGTAGCCGGCGCCGTGCCCGGCGGAGTGGGTGGCCAGCGGGTGCAGCTGATGCAGCGGGACCCTGTCGCGCCATCCCTCACGAAGCGGGTGCGCCTCGTCGTACCCGCGGAGGATCTCGTCCGGGTGCGGGGCGCCGAAGAGGGCCAACATGGCCAGATCGGTCTCGCGGTGGCCGCCGTGCGCGGCGGGGTCGATGAGCACGGCCCCGACGTCGTTCTCTCCGCCGCCCTCCCCTCCGGCCCGCGCCGGGGTCCACAGCACGTTGCCGGTCCACAGGTCGCCGTGGAGGCGCGCGGGGACGTCGCCGGGGTCGTCGAGTTCGCCGGACGCGACGCGGTCGCAGGCCCGCTCGACCACGGCGAGGTCGGCGCCGCCGAGGACACCGAGGTCCACCGCTATCCGGACGAACGGGCGGACCCGCTGCTCGGCGTAGAACTCGCCCCACGACGCGGTGGGCGCACACTCCTGGGGCCGGTTGCCGATGAAGCACCGGCCCGCCCAGCCGTCCGCGGGTGCGCCCCAGGCGGCCGCGCCCGCATCGTGCATCGCCGCCAGCGACCGACCGAACCGCAGAGCCGCCCGCGTCGTCGCGCGACCCGCGGGAATTCTCTCGAGGGTGATCTCGTCGTCGTCGACCTCCTCCACCCGGACCACCCTCGGCCCGCCGGGGGCCGCGGCGAGCCAGGCCAGACCCGCGGCCTCGTGGCGGAAGAAGTCGGGGCCGTGGCGGGAGCCCCTCTTGACGAACACCCGGTCATCCACGTCGATCTCCCCTCGTGTGGCGGCCGAGCAGCGGCCCCGCGAGCGCGGCGATGAGCACGCCGCCCACCAGCATCGGCACGACCGTCCAGCGCATCCCGACATGCTCCGCGATGAGACCGACGAGCGGCGGGGAGGCCAGGAAGCCCAGTCGCAGGACCCAGTTGAGCACCGCCAGGCCCGCGCCGGGAGCCAGGCCGGGCACGGAGTCGGCGGCGACCATCGCACCCGGGATCACGGTGGCGATGCCCCACCCGGCCAGCGCGAATCCCGCGAGCAGGACCATCAGCAGGGCGGGGCCGTCGAGCAGCGACGACGCGACCAGCGCAGCACCCGAGCCCAGCACCACGCACGCTCCGCCCATCCGGCCGACGTGCGCCGCGCCGAACCCCTCGACCGGGCGGTCACCGGTGACGCGACCGACGAGCTGCGTGCCCTGCACCGCGACGAACCCGAGACCCGCCAGGCCGGCGCCCGCTGCCGCGACCTCGCGCAGGTAGAGCGCGGACCAGGTCTGGGCGAAGTCCTCGACGAGGGTGGCGCATCCGGCGAGCACCCCCAGCGCGAGCAGGAGCAGCAGCGCGCGACCGACCGGCACGCGGCGGGAGACGCGCCGCTCGGCGGGAGACGACGCGGCGGACGGGGGCATGGTGTCGAGGTCGCGCCCGGAGTCGTCCTCGGCGACCGGCGGACCCAGCCGGAGGGGAAGTGCGGCCAGCGCGGCGAGCGCACAGACGACTCCCGCCAAGATCATCTGCCCCACCACCGGCGTGCCGGTGCCCGCGGCCACCGATCCCCCGGCCGCCCCGAGCGCCGCGCCGAGCGACCACACCGCGTGGAACCGGTTGATCAGCGACCTGCCGTGACGCGACTGCACGCGGATCCCGTGGGCGTTCATCGCCACGTCGGTGATCGCGTCAGTCAGCCCGAACAGCAGCAGCAATCCCGCGAACACGGCCACGACGGGCGAGAAGCCGACGAGTGCCGCGATACCCGACGCCACGACCATCGCCGCGACCGCGACCGCCCCGTCCGAATGCCGCCGCATCAACGCGGGGGTGAGCAGGCCGCCGACCAGCGCGCCGGCCGGATAGCAGGCCATGGCCAGGCCGAATCCGGCCGGGCCCAGGTCGAGCGCGTTCTTCAGGTCGGGCAGGCGGGGCACGATGGCGCCGAAGATCGCACCGTTGGCGGCGAAGAGCAGGGCGGTCGCTGCGATCGGTCCGCGGGTGGTACCGGTCCGGGCACTACCGCCACCCACTCGCCTCCCGGTCGTCGCACTCACGACCGCCACACTACGTCCGGCCGGCGCGCCGGTAGCGTTACGCGGCAAGAGCAGCGGACCGGTGAGGGGAGTACGCCCGTGTACGACGTGACGGCGGGGATCGAGACCGAGGACGGCGGTCGGCGCGTGGCGTGCCGGGTGCCGCTCCCCGTGGCGCCCGCGGTGGTGTGGGACGCGGTCGCCACCGGCGAGGGCATCTCCTCCTGGTTCGTGCCGTGCGCGATGGAACCCCAGGTCGGGGGCCGGATCGTGCAGTTCGCCGACCCCGGCGCCCCCGATCCCACGACCGGCCCGGAGGCCGCGGCCGAGGCGATGCTCACCGCGACGGTCGGCGAGATCACCGTCTACACGCCGCCCGCCGGGAGTGTGCCCGGACTGTTCTCCTACGCCGAGCGGGACTGGATGGGCGAGGGCGTCCCGGTGCCGCCGTGGGAGACGTCGTGTGAGGTGGTCGACGACGGCGAGGGCGGCAGCGTGCTCACCCTGCGGTCGGGGTTCGGCTCCGGCGGGCAACTGGCGGAGGAGTCTGTGGATGGCAGTCTCGACGGGTGGGTGCAGGCGCTGACGGTGCTGGCCCACCGGCTGACCCATCGCCCGGCCGACGGAGTGGTGACCGTGGACGCGGCCACCGATCCGGTCGAGGCCACGGTGCCGGAGCTGTGGGCCCGGGTCACGGCGGCGCTCATCGCCCCGGCGTCCGGTGTGGGCGGGAACCCGGGTGACGGCGGCGTGGTCGCCAGGTCCGGTGAGGTGGGCGGCATCGTGGCGACCGGGTCCGAGGCCTCGCGGACGCTCATCCTCTCGGCGCCGGCCGACGGCATGCTCGAGCTGTTCGCCTTCCCCGCCGGCGAGACCCACGAGGACGCCGTCGGCCGGGCCGCGCTGGCGGTGCGGGTGTTCGAGTACGTCGACGCCCCCGGTAGCGACGGCCGACCGCTCGGGGCCGCCGCAGTGGACGTCCCTCCTACCTGGGACGCGCCGCGCTGGCGGGAGTGGCTCGAGGGGCTCGCCCGCGGGTGAGCCGGGTGCCCACGCGCCTGGACGCTGTCGGCGGTGGGCATCGCCGGGGGTGGGCGCTGTCGGGGGCGAAACGTCGCGGTCGTATGCGCCGATGTTCCCACCGACCCCAGTACTGTTGCGGGGAAGTAACGTCACGGGCCGCGTGAGCACGGCCCGATCCCGAACCGCACACCGACGAGGAGCTACATCCGTATGGCGGATTCCAACGAGACCGTGACCATCGCGACCAGCGGGGGCGCCACCGGCACCACCCTGCTGGGTATCGGCGCGTACCGCCCCGGGCGCGTCGTCAGCAACGAGGAGATCTGCGAGACGATCGACTCGACCAGTGAGTGGATCTACGAGCGGTCCGGGATCCTCAACCGCCGTTTCGCGAGCGCCGACGAGTCGATCGTCATGATGTCCACCGAGGCGGCGAAGAAGGCCGTGGTCTCCGCCGGGATCGACCCCGAGTTCGTCGACGCGGTCATCCTGTGCACGTCGACCAACTGGACGCAGGTGCCCCACGCCGCGCCCCAGGTGGCCACGAACCTCGGACGTAACGGCATCGCCGCGTTCGACCTCACCGCCGGCTGCGCCGGGTTCGGGTACGGCCTGGCGGTCGCGACGAACATGATCCGTGGCGGCGCCTCCCGGTACGTCGTGGTGATCGGTGTGGAGAAGATGAGCGACGGCATCGACTTCACCGACCGCAACACGGCGTTCATCTTCGGCGACGGCGCCGGTGCCGCGGTGGTGGGCCCCTCCGAAACCAACGACATCAGCCCGGTGGTGTGGGGTTCCGACGGCGAGCAGGGCAGCGCCATCAGCCAGACCAAGGACTTCAAGGCCTACATCGACGAGGTCGACTCCGGCGCCGAGGACGTACTGCAGCCCTACCTGACCATGGACGGGTCCAAGGTGTTCCGCTGGGCCGCGGTGCAGGTCTCGAAGGTGTGCGCCGAGACGCTGGAGACGGCGGGCGTGACCGCGGAGCAGATCCAGGCATTCGTCCCGCACCAGGCCAACGGCCGTATCAACTCGGCGATGGCCAAGCACCTCGGTCTGCCCGACACCGTGGCGATCGCGAATGACATCGAGCAGACCGGCAACACCTCGGCCGCCTCGATCCCGCTGGCCATGGAGGCCATGCTGCGCGAGGGCCAGTCCAAGCAGGGCGACGTCGCACTGTGCATCGGGTTCGGCGCCGGCCTCTCCTACGCCGGCCAGGTCGTCCGACTCCCCGCGGCCCCGCCCGTCGACTGACGGGCCGGGCGTCCCTCCCGGGGCCTCCCGAGGCCTCCCCGCGTGCCCCGGAAGGCCTCGGGAGGGACGCCAACTAGACATGTGTTGATGAGACAGTGATCCCATGCACACTTCTCCTCCCCGCCGCGCCGCGAGCCGCCTGGTCGCCGGTGCCGTCGCGGCCACCGCCGCCCTGCTGTCCCCGCTGCTGGCGGCCCCCGCCGGGGCCGCTCCCGCCATCCCAGGCCCCATCGCCCCGCAGGCCTCCCCGCTCGAGCTCGCCGCCGGGTCGGCGCAGACCCTGGGCGGCACCATCGCCGGTCAGGTGACCGGTACCGGGATGGGCCCGACCGTCCTGTCGGGTGCGGGCACCGGCCCGTCCAAGTATGTGGCTCTCGGCGACTCCTACGCGGCCGTCGGGAAGATCGCACCCGGCGCGTGGGGGGCCGGCCCCGTCGCCTGCGTCCGCACGGACGACGCCTATCCCACCGTGGTGGCCCGCGAGCTGGGGGTGGGCACGTTCGTCAACGCCAGCTGCGGTGGCGCGGTGGCCGACGACTTCCTCGCGGTCGGCCGGACCGGGGCTCCTCCCCAGTTCGACGCCCTCGACGCCGATACCGACCTGGTGACCATGACGATCGGCGGTAATGACGTGGGCTTCGCCGCCGTGATCGTGGCGTGCGCCCTGCGGCCCAACACCGCACCCGAGCTGTTGCCGCTCGTCGACGGCGCGACGGCGAGCCTGTCGAAGGGCTTCGATCCCACCGCCGGGTGCTCGGACGTCATCGACAGGCAGGCCGCCCGCGCGCTCGAGACTCTCGACCAGCGCATGGACGCGGTGTACGCCGGGATCGCCGAGCGCGCACCGCAGGCCCGCGTGGTGACGGTCGGGTACCTGGCCGCGGTGCCCGCGGACGACCGGATCATCGAGCAATCCCCGGCCTGCGCTCCGTTCATGGCGATCAGCCGGGAGGAGCGGGCCAAGGTCCGCGGCTTCCAGGACAGCATCAACCGCGTCGTCCGCGACGCCGCCGAGCGCAACGGCGCCACTGTCGTGATCCCCGATGAACCGGGCCACTCGATGTGCACCCCGCCCGAGAACCGCTGGGTGGACTTCACCGGGCTGGACACGGGCGCGGTGCCGGTCCATCCGACCACCGCCGGCCATGCGCACGTCGCGGATCGGGTGCTCGCCGCGCTGGGCGATGCCTGAGTTCAGTCACGTCACCTGACGACTGTCCAGTTGGGCCCAATTCGGTAACGAAGCGGCGTCGATGAGAGAACATTGAGCTCATGCTCACCACTCCTCGGCGCCGCTTCGCCGGTTCCCGCACCCTCACCACCTCCCTCGCCCTGGCCGCGTCCGTCGTCCTCACGGCCACACCCGTCGCTGGTGCCCAGTCCATCACCCAGGCGGACGGCACGATCGCCGTCAGCTCCCTCGGCGCCACCAACGATATCCCGGGCAGTGTCGCCGGGTCGCTCGGCTCGCTCTCGACTCCGGCCTACGCCGACTACGTGGCGCTCGGCGACTCCTATGCCGCGTTCGGGGACCAGACGGAGCCCGTGGTCACGGATGGCCCCGCCGCCCGGTGCGGCCGCAGTCTGACCAACTATCCGAATGTGCTCGACGTGAATACGGCGATCGGCGAGCTCGCCGACGCTACGTGCGGCGGAGCGGTGACCGAAGACATCTTCGAGGAGCAGCACTCGGGCGTCGCGCCCCAGATCGACGCTCTCGACTCCGACACCGATCTGGTAACCCTCTCCATCGGCGGCAACGACGTCGGTTTCGGCGCCATCGTCGAGTGCATTTCCGGTGGCGCTCCCGGAGCTCCCCTCGATTGCAGGGGCCAGCTGGACGACCAGGTCAGCACCGCCATCGCCAACGTCTTCGGCAAAGTCGGCGCGGTCGACAAGGTCTATGCGGCGATCAAACAGCGCTCGCCCGGTGCGACCGTGATCGCCACCCAGTACCTGCCTCTTCTCCCCGCCTCGAACGAGGACGGTTGTCAGTTCACCCAGTTCATCGGAGTGGACAACCTGAACTGGGCTCGCGAGGTGACCGCGAGGATTAACGACGCCGTCAACGCCGCCGCCGTCCGCAACGGCCACGTCTCCGTCTTGCCCGTCGACACCACCGTCGACCGCAGCGCCTGCGGAGAGGCTGACGAGCGCTGGACCGACTTCACCGGCGGGGCCCCGACCAACGCGTACCCAATGCACCCCACCTCACTGGGCCAGCAGGCCATGGCGCAGGCGATCGCTGCCGCCATCTGACCGCCGCCACTCCGGTACGACCACAGCCGCCCCTGGGGATGGCGTCTCGCGCGCACCGAAGCGCGCGCCGGACGCCACGCCCGGGGGCGGCTGCGTCGTGAGGCGGGCGGCTGCGTCGTTGGGGGCGCCCGTCAGCCCTCGAACAGCCCCTGCCCCACGTACCCGCCCTCCGGTGCACCGGGCGGGAGCGCGAACACCGCCGACCCGATGGGGATGGTCCACGTGTTGAGCGCGTCCTGCTCCGCGAGCCGCCGCTGAACCGGCACATATGTCCGCACGGGGTCGGCCTGATAGGCGGTGAACAGCAACCCGGAGTTGCTGATCTCGCCGCCCTCCGGCGGGTCGTCGTAGTTGTACGGCCGCCGGAGCATGGCCTCGCTCCGGTCGAGCTGCCGCGCCCGCACGATGTGGGACTCCGGCGGGATCACCGGCAGGCCCACCTCGTCGACCGCGTCGAAGTCGGCCGGGTCGTGCTCGTGCACCCCGGTCAGCGGCGCGCCGGTGTCGAGCCGCCGGCCGACGCTCAGCTCGCGTGAGGTGCGGTCGATCTCCTCCCACGTGTCCATCGTCATGCGGATCCGACGCAGCACGAGCGAGGACCCACCCCGCATCCACCGCTGGACCTGCCCGTCAGACGAGGTGCCGTCGGAGAACAGGACCTGATCGAAGTCCACGTCCTGCTCGGTGGGGTTGACGGTGCCGTCGACCTGCCCGAACAGATTGCGCTGGGTCCGCCCGGTCGGGTCGGTGCCGACGGCTTTGCGGAAGCCCCGCTGCACCCACTTCTGTCGCGCGACCCCCCGCACGCCGGAGGCCAACACCCGGGCGGCGTGGGAGACGATCACCGGGTCGTCGGCGCAGATCTGCAGCAGCAGGTCCCCTTCGGACCACCGGTCCTCGAGTCGGTCGATCTGTGGGAACGCCGGCAATTGAGCGAGCCACGTGGGCCGCTTGTCCGGCATCCCGATCGCGTCGAACAGCCCGGGGCCGAACCCGATCGTCACCGTGAGCCGCGCCGGATCCTCGGCGAGCTCGGGTTCGAGGTCGGCGAGTCCGCCTCGCCCCCGGGTGAGCCGGGCGGCGTCCTGGGACCACGCCCGCAGGACTCCCTGGATCTCCGTGCGGGTCGCCCCCGGGACGATGTCGAACGCCACGAACGCCGCATGCGATTGCGGACGCGTGGTGATGCCGGCCTGGTGCGGGCCGTGGAACGGTTCGGTGGCCGCCCCGACGACCCGTGAGTCGGCGACGGTCTTCCAGTCTCGGATCGCCTCGTCGTCGTCTACGACGCCTCGCCCCGCGTATCCCGCCGCACCGCCCAGGACAGTGCCACCGACGACGCCGGCACCCACCGCCGCCGCGACGCCGCCGCTGAGCACCGACCGCCGGGACAGGCCGCGACGGTCCTGCTCAGCCATCGCTGCCCATGCCCCCGCTCATCTCGCCGTGACCGCCGCCGACGTACTCCTCTTCCCCGCCCCGGAAGTCGCGGGCGGAGACGGTGACGTCCTGCTCGGCGCCGTCGAACTCGAGGGTGAGGGTGATCTGCTGGCCGGTGGTGATGGGTCGCCCCAGCTCCATGAGCATGATGTGGTTGCCGCCGGGTTCCAGGACGAGCTCGCCGCCGGCGGGGATGACGAAGCCGTCCTCGCGTTCCTGCATCATCATCCCGCTGGCGCCGGGGACGGTCTCGTGCAGTTCGGCGCTGCCGCCGAGGTCGCTGTCGACGCCGGTCAGGTGCAGGTCGGTGTCGCCGGGGTTAGTGATGGTGCCGAAGACGCCGGTCATCTCCGTGCCGGTGGCCTTGGCCCAGCCGTCGTCGAAGGTGACGGGCGTGGAGGCGGCGGAGTCTGCGGTGTCGGCCGCGGCGGCGGGAGTGGCTACGGTCGTGGTGTCGGTGTCGTCGGTCGCGCAGGCGGCGGTGAGGGCGAGCGCGAGTGCGGTGGCCGCGGCGAGAGCGGCACGGGTGTGGGTACGCATGGCGTGGGAGTCCTTGATGTGGTGTGTGTGATCGCCCGGCAGCGCGGGGCGCGTACCGGTGCGGGTGGTGGTCACACCGCCACGGGCGGCGCGCGGGTTCCCCCGCGGGCCAGGAGGAACCGTCCGCGGGGGACGTCGGCGTCGTAGGAGGCCAGGAGTCGGGCGACGACGACGAGGTGGGCCGTCGCCACCATGGGCGGTGTCCGAGCCGCCAGCCAGGACAGTGTCCCGGAGAGGATCGCGACGAGCGCGAGCGTCGTCGCGATCGCTGCCACGTGGGCGCCCAGCATCCCCGGGGTGAGCAGTGTTGACGCGGAGGATGCGGGGACGAGGCCGACGGCGTCCATCGCGGCCCGGACCGCTGCCGGGTCGGTGGTGTGGTGACCGAGCGCTCCGGGTGCGCCGGCGGCGCCGTGGGTGTGGCCGGAGGCCAGTACGAGGTGGACGAGTCCCTGCCCCGCGATCAGGCCGGCCGCGGCGGCGAGGACGGGGGTCCGGCGGCGGGCGACGGCGGCGGTCACCACGCCGACCCCGGCGCTCGCGGACGCGACGGAGAGGATCTGGCCCGACGTGGGCGGGCCCGCCAGGGCGCCGGCGGCGAGACCGTGGGCGCTGATGCCGAACACGCCGCTGACCAGCGCCACCACGATGCCGACGGCCGCGGTCACCGCGGGCGGGACCTCGGCGCGGAGGCGGTCGGCGGACATGACTCGATTCTATGCCCCGGGGGGTGTGGTGGACTATCCGGTGGTGGGGCCCTCGGTGGTGGTGACGATGCGGGCGCGTTCCTCGTCGGCCAGCCCGGCGTCGATCCGGGCGAGCATGTGGGGTCGCATCTCAGGCAGGTCGTCGACGTCGAACCAGCGGACGTCGGTGTTCTCCCCGTCGGCCGGGTGCGGGTCGCCGTCCAGGTAGGTGCAGGCGAAGGTGTGGTCGATGTACTGGGCTTGGTCGCCGTTGTCGTAGGTGACCATGCGGGAGACGCCGATGGAGGCGACGCGGTCGACGCGGATGGCCACCGCGGCTTCTTCGTGGGCTTCGCGGACGGCGGCGTCGGCGGGGTGTTCGCCGGGGTCGACGATGCCGGTGACGGGCGTCCACCAACCGTTGTCGCTGCGCCGGACCAGGAGCACGCGGGCTGCATTGGGATCCCGGATGACCGCGGTCGCCCCGGCCAGCCACAGCGGGGCGGTGCCCACGTGCTTGCGGAGTTCGAGGACGAAGTCGGGGGTGGCCATGTCCGAGAGCGTATCCGGGGGGCCGAAATGGCGGATCCCCCGCCGACCGTGTGGTCGACGGGGGATCGCCGGAGAGCTATCCGGTTGCTGACTCAGTCAGCGGCGGAGGGGGCAGAACCTCAGTTCTGCTCCTCCTCGGGCTCGCACTCGTCCTGCTCCATGGAGCCGTTGCTCTTGAGGAAGTCGATGGCCTCCGGCGGGAGGTTGCAGACGAGGCCCACGTTGATCTCGGGGAGCGGCGGGAGGTTCACGCCGCCGGAGACGACGAGTCCAAGGCCGATCCCGGCTCCGGCCAGCGAACCGAGGGCCAGGAGGGTGCCGGCGTCCGAACCCGCGCCCGAGCCGGGGACGTCAATGTCGCCCGAACCGAAGTCGGAACCGGTGCCCCCCGTCAGCGAGCCCAGGTCCAGGTTGCCGTCAGCGTCCGTCGAACCCGCACTCAGCGAATCAAAGGGGTCGGTGATGCTCCCGAGCGAGCCCAGGTCGAGGTTTCCGTCAGCATCCGTCGAACCCTCAGTGATCGAACCGAAGTCAGGAGCATCCTCACCCGTCGAACCCTCGGTCAGCGAACCCAGATCGAGGTTTCCGTCAGCATCGGTCGAACCCGCACTCAGCGTATCGAATGAATCCGTGATGCTCCCGAGCGAGCCCAGGTCGAGGTTGCCGTCAGCATCCGTTGAACCCTCGGTGATCGAACCGAAGTCAGGAGCGTCCTCACCCGTCGAACCCTCGGTCAGCGAACCCAGGTCGAGGTTGCCGTCAGCATCCGTCGAACCCTCAGTGATCGAACCGAAGTCAGGAGCATCCTCACCCGTCGAACCCTCGGTCAGCGAACCCAGATCGAGGTTGCCGTCAGCATCCGTCGAACCCTCAGTGATCGAACCGAAGTCCGGAGCATCCTCACCCGTCGAACCCGACAACAGCCCGTCCGAGCCAGTGGGCAGGTCCTCGAGATCCGGAAGCTCGGTCGCGTCCGAGCCAAGAGCGAGACCGAGGTCCAGGGCGAGCTCGCCGGAGCCAAGTGCTCCACCAAGGTTGAGTCCGAGCTCGGCACTGCCGGTGCCCTGAGCGTTGGCGATGCCCGGCATGCCGCCGAGCACGAGTCCGGAGGCCGCGATGACGGCCATCATCCGCTTGGAGTTCTTCATAGGAATTGCCTTCCTGTTGTCGTTGACGACGCGGCGATTCGGAATCTCCCCCTGCTCGCCGGCCCGGCACGTGGCCTTGACCACCCGCCGTTCGATCGTGTCATCACCATATCGAGGTAATACTCAGGGCTGTTACACCACGCTCTTCTATGACACAGCAACACGCCAACGATGGGCGGTTGGCCAACCTCGCAGCTAGACGCCAAATCGGGCCCCACACTGGCGTTCTCGGCCCACGACCTCGGCATATGTAAGTATTAAGAAATAAACTCGCTTTAAGTGATTACTGGCAATTGCCCGTTAGGTGAGTTTAATCACACATTCGGGTGGTGGCGCCGTCAAGGAGTCCAAGACTGGGCGGAGTTGAACCACGCCGACCGAAGTTGAGGTTAACCTCGGATTATCCCCAACCTTCAGGAGCGTCATGGCATCGAGCACCACCGGAGTCCTCTTCCCCACCGATTCCTCCGGGAACCGCTCGACCGGACGGCTGGCCAAGGACGTCGTCGCCGACGCACTCGCCACCGTGGACCCGGCCGCCTCCGAGCGTGTCCACCGGATCAAGGACTGGCGTAAGGGGTACATCGATCCCTTCACCGAACTCGTCAGCGCCGGGGTGTCCGACCCGGCGGCCTGGGACGGTGTCGCGCGGGCCGCCCTCGAGTCGCTGCAGTCCCGCATGGTCGGCGTGCACGACACAGCCGGGCAATCCGTGGAGACCCCGATGTCGGATTACCTCGCCGTCGTCGCCCCCACCACCACGCCGGCCACGGACACGATCCAGGGCACGGCGACCCCGGTCCGCGAGTTGTCCATCCCCTTCCGCGGCGAGGAACTGACCGGCGACCTCCTGCGCGCCCGGCTGGACACGTGGGTCGCGGCCAGTGTGATCGAACCCAGCTGCGCCGACGCGCTGAAGCTGGTCCAGGACAACCCGCAGTGGCTCTCCCTGCCCGGCCGCGCCATGCTCGTCCTGGGCCTCGGCTCGGAGATGGGGCCCGCCCGCCGCCTCCTGCAGTGGGGCGCCGACGTGATGGGCGTCGACCTGCCGTCGAGTCCGGCGTGGGAGCGCTTCCGCGAACAGGCATCGACATTCGCCGGGCGCCTGCACGTCCCCACCGGACCGGACGGCCGCCCCGGCATCGACCTGCTCACCCAGCTCCCCGAACTCGCGGCATGGGCCAGGGCCGCAGCCCCCGCACCGCTCACCGTGGGCAGCTACTTCTACGCGGACGGCGGAACCCACGTCCAGCTCTCCTCCGCGGCGGACGCCCTCGTCGTCGACCTCCTCCGCGACAACACCGCCACCGCGCTCGCCTACCTCGCCACCCCGATGGACACCTTCATCGTCCCCGCGGACGTGCGGGAGGCCGCCAACGCGGCACTCGCGTCGCGCAAGATCACCGACGTCAAGCGACTCGTCGGTTCCGTCGCCCGCGGCAAGGTCTTCGCCCGCAACTACCCCGCCGGCCACGGCCCGGCGATCCACGACGCCCTCGTCCCCCAACAGGGCCCCAACTACACTCTCGCCAAGAGAGTGCAGCGGTGGCGCGCCACCACCGCGTTCGCCGACGGACACACCGTCTCGGTCAACGTTGCCCCCGCCACCGACACCCACTCGGTGACCAAGAACAAGATCCTCGCCGCCACCTACAAGGGCGCCTACGCCTTCGGCATCGAGATCTTCGCGCCCGACACCTCCGCCGCCCTGCTCGCCGCGCTGATGGTCCACGACCTCAACGTGGGCCGACCGCAGGTGGACGTGCAATGGCAGCACGAGTCGTCGGGAGCGGCATCCGGCGGACTGTGGCGTCAGCCGTACCTGCCACGGACCGCCCTGCCGGTGGCCGCGCTGATCGGTACCGTCAAGAGGTAGGAACACGCACCGCACCGCCGTCGGGACACCTGACACCGACCCCTGACACCGAGACATCTAAGGACGCCGCCATGCCGAACCCCTTCGCCAAGGGCTGGAACTACCTCAAGGCCTCGCTGGACAAGTCGGTCGACGACAACGCGGACCCCAAGATCCTCGTGCACCAGGCGATGAACCACGCGCGCGACCAGCACAAGTCGGTGTCCGACCAGGCGGCCGCGGTGATCGGCAACGCCAAGCAGCTCGAGATCGCCATGGGCACCAAGACGCGGCAGCTCGACGAGGTGCAGGGACAGATCCGTCAGACCCTGCAGGTGGCCGAGCAGGCGCGCGCCGAGGGCGACACCGCCCGCGCCCAGCAGTTCGACACCCAGGCCGAGCAGCTCGCCGGGCGGCTGGTGGCACTGGAACAGGACCTCGACCACACCAAGCAGCTGCACGGCCAGGCGGTGCAGGCCGCAGAGCAGGCCAAGCAGGCGGTGAAGGAGTCCGAACAGCGGCTGCGCGAGACACTGGCGCAGGAGGATCAGCTGCTCCTGCAGGCCACCCAGGCCGAGATGCAGCACCGGACCACCGAGTCCATGACCTCCCTGCAGGGCGCCGGCGGCGGCAACTCCCCGACCTTCGACGAGATCCGCGCCAAGATCGAGGGCCGCTACACCACCGCACTGGGCAAGCAGGAGCTCGCCGAGGCGACCGGCGCAACATCGACCGCACAGCTCGACGCCGCCGCGTTCACGCGCGAATCCGAGGGCAAGAGCAAGCTCGAGCAGATCCGCGCCTCGATGGGGCTCGACTCGGGTTCCGACTCCGGTGCCGACCGCCAGCTCACCGGAGGCGAGGGGCAGTCCGGGTCGTCGGCGGGGTCGCCGGCCGCGTCGTCCACCGGCCAGGCCGGGGCGCCCGGCCAGGCGGACCCGGAGGCCCCGAGGGACCCCGACGAGGCGACCGACCAGCCGAGCCCCGAGGACCTCTCCGGGCCCACGCTCCCCCGGGACACCAGGGAGTAGCCCCGGGCTATCGGCGAAGGAGTCGCCATGACCGCCACACCCCGGGCCTCCGGATACCTCGCCCCGTCGGGCGCCGTGGTGTTCCCCCGCCGGCTGCCCATGTCCCGTGACCAGGCGTGGGCGGCCGTCACCGATCCGGCCCGCACCGCACGCTGGATCGGGTCGTGGTCGGGCGACCCGGCGTCGGGCACCGTCGAGATGACGATGTGCGCCGAGGAGGGCTCACCCGCAGAGACCGTTGAGGTACTACGGTGTGAGGCGCCGAACCTCGTCGTCGTCAGGATCGGACCGGACGGCTGGGTGGTCACCGTGCGCATCGAGGGTGACGACGACGAGGTCACCATCTCCCTGGAACAGGACATCGCGGACGCCGAGTCCGCGTCCGACATCGGTCCCGGGTGGGACTTCTATCTGGACCGGTTGGTCGAGGCCGAGGCGGGCTGTGATCCGGAGGCCCTGCGCTTCTCCCCCGACTACCACCCCGCCCTGGCCGACCACTACCGGGCGTTGCTGCGCGGCTGAGACGGTAGGTCCCGCTGCGGTCTTCGACTGCGCGCCCTCCACCTGTTTTCGCAGTTGAGAGCCTCATGTCGGACCCCCTTGCTAGTGTTCCCTCAATCGAACACACAGGCGAATCAGGGTCGTGCGGTCAACCGCCGGCAAGGGGGTGCACATGCGGGAGACGACTACCGGGGATGATGCCGGAGCGGTGGCCGGCAGTCCCGCCGTCACCGCCGCCAGCTCCGCAGCCCTGGCGGCACTGCACGCCGAGAATCGCGCGGCCGCCGCCCGGCTGCGCGCCTGCCACGACCTGTGGG
>NZ_LSSV01000042.1:0-21612 GCF_001658045.1 Dietzia sp. 111N12-1
GACCCACGGATATGTCAGGAGAGCCCTAAAAGAGTCCCACTGATCGCCGAAGATGGCTGTGCGATGACCGGGTTGCCCCGAATAGAGCGACATCTGAATGTACCTCGACATGTCAGCGCAACCGGTCCAGATCGCCTCGAACACCGACCTGTCGACTGGGTCGTCGATCCTGCGCATCAAGCGGGCTTTGACGATGTCCACAGGGGAAAGCTGGATTCCACGTGTGTTCATCACCTCGAAATAGCGATTGAGATTTGTCGAGGACGGAATAGCCGCGCGGACGACCTTGACGTTGTCGATCAAAAACCGAGCATAGTCCTCCACCTTTCCGTCGAAAGCGCCGAGAACACCGTCGACCAACTTTGCAGCATTGGCGATCACCTCATCGACGTCTTCGACCTCGTCGAGTTCGTCCGCGGAGGCCAAGACTCGGAGTGCGCGAGATGAGGACTCCCGCGCTATGTAGACGAGCGGTGAGAGCGACGCGGGCTCAACTGCGATTCTTCCTTGCCTCGCGAGGGCCGCAATGATCACGAAAAGCGTCGTGAGCCGCTGTTGACCGTCGATCACCTCGTATCGTCCATCGGCGGAGGGTTCCGCCACTACGAGGTTGCCGAGGAAGTAGGTCGACTCGCTGTCAGCCTTATATGCCTCGCTGACATCACTGAACAGCTGGCCGATCTGGTCCTCTCCCCATGTGTAGTTGCGTTGGTACAGGGGAATCACGTAGCGGTCTGCGGTGCCCACAAAGAGCATGCGAGCAGAAACCGCGTGCGCCATGCGACCCGATTCAACGGTCATTGCCGTCTCCTCCATTGCTCAGGAGTCGGTCTCGGAGCCTTTCATCGTTCTCGTTGGGACCGTTGTCCCGGAGGGTGGCGAGCGCGAGATCCCGGATTTTCACGTCGCGCTTAGTTCGGGCGTGTCTGATCTCCATGAACAGGTTCCCGCGATTCACGTTCGCCAACCGGTCTGTCCCACCCAGTAGCGCATAGTTGTCGATCGTCTGCCAGCCCACCCGCTGGAACTCCATCCTCGGCGAGTAGGAATATCTGGCCAGTGCTTCCTTCACGTCTACGCGATCATCGCCGCCGAACACATTGCGGAAGTACAAGAGCGAACAGATAAGGAGATCGCGGCAATAGAGGTACCGCGGGTGATTCCCGTACTTCTTGTCAAGGAGTCCTCGCTCGCCGAAGAGTTCCTCTTCAATTCGTCGGACTTCTTCGTGCTGAAATGCAACGAACTCGAAGAAGCTCTCGCCGGCCGCGACGGGTGCTCCCAGCTGGAACCGCGCCCGTAATCGGTCCAACTCCACCGTGGAAGTGAAGTCCGCGTCCCCCTCGGACGACGAGTCGAGTGCGTGATAGGAGAGCTGGGCGGCAAGGTGGTAGCGAGCGCTCGGCGTCTGGTCGCGCACGCTGACTCCTTTGAAGCTGTCGATCTCCTCCGTGGTGAAGCCGGGCGCCGGCCGCCCTCGGCTCCATCGATCAATCCGGTACAGCACCCGACTGAAGAGGTCGTCCAGGAGTCTTTCTCTGATCGACTGCCACCGTTCGACGACCTCCGCCTGGCGCAGGTCCGCACTGCCAGCCATCTCCCGAAGGTGGTAGGCCTTGAGCAGATCGTGCGGGCGCAGCGCCTTGCCTCGGAGATTCTGAGAGTCGAAGAACTGGAATGCCTCGTCCTCGTCGTTCGTGATCACGGTAAGGAGCGTGCAGTGCTCATCAAGGTGTGCCTTCATCCGTTCACGGTCCGCCCCGGACTTGGGGATTCGTTTTGTGAGAACAGCAAGAGCCATGCTCACTGCCGACTCGGTCTCTCCCATGGGGCATGACCACGTCCCGTCGAGCAGACCCCGCAGCATCGTTAGCGTGAGTAGTCGCTGCTGGCCGTCGACAACCTGCATCGTCGCCTCACCCGGCCCTTCGCGATCTTGGAGGAGGATCACCGTTCCGAGTACGTAGCCCTCTGCCTGGCCATGCTCGACCGCATCGACGATGTCATCTACTAGGTCACGCACTTGTTGCGGACCCCATTGGTACGGCCGCTGGAAGGTCGGGATCCGAAGCCTGTCGCCGAAATCGGAGAATAGCTCGCCAACAGTCCTGAATCGGAGTTCATCCTCGAGCACAGCCATGGATCGACAATACGTGGCAACTACGACACTGTGGCACCAGTTCGGCGGCCCATTCGCTTGTAACGGAGGAAAGCAGCTACTACCCCGCCACCATCCGCCGCGCGATCACCTCGATCGCCCACTCGACAGGAAGCGCCTCCGAGAACTTGAGCTTGTCGACCAGCGTCGCGGGCACCGCAGGAAGCGGCCGCTCACTCTCCGGGAGAGATTCCCAAAACTCAAGTCGCTCCGCTGCAGGCCCGGTGTGCATGCCCTCGTGCAGGGTAATCGCGTCGGGCTGCACCACCCCTCCCTGCGGCGCCAGCTCCTCACCCAATGCTGGCCCGAGTGCGGCCTGGTAGCGGCGGTTGGCGGCACTGCCCTCGTAGGTCCACCATTTTCGGACGTTGTCCGTGGTGGTCCAGACCGGCCCGTGTGGGCTCACCGTGTGACGCAGCCGGTCCTCGTCGTCGGCGAGTGCGGCGCGGGCGCGTGCCGTAAGTCGAATCTGCTCGGGGAGCTCGCCCAGCAGCACCGCCCGCATGCCCTGCGCGACCTGCCGACCGATGTCGGCGCCCCCGAACCCGTACCGTGCTCTGCCGCCGCCCGCGGCGGGCTCCACCTGCACCCGATGCATGGGCCAGTTGATGTCGGTGACCTTCCACGATCGCCCCGCAAGAAGCAGGCGGATCGGCCCATCGACGCCGGTGAGTGCCCGCCACTCGACGGTGCCCACCTCCTGCCGACCGGCGAGCACGGTGAATTCCCGCGGCATCGCGAAGGTGGTGAGCAGGTCCATGAAGTGGCGACGTCCGAACACCCTCTCGGCATCGGGCCCGAGGAACATGGCGCCGCCATCGACGTTGAGGTAGCCGCGCTCGACCAGGAAGTCGACGATCAGCTCAGCGGGACGCTCCAGGGTGTCCACATGCATGAGCGGGGTGGCCGCCCACCGGTCCTGCCAGCCATACCGCGGCAGCGCGCCCTCCTGCAGCATCGCGGCCATGATCTGCTGCGCCACCAGGTGCAGCGGGACCGGTGGAGGCACGACGGGCTCGACGTATCCAGTGCCCCACGCGTGGAGTAGCCCCAGCGTCCGGAGCAGATGACGGGGTTCGGTGGCGATGAGCAGGCAGTTGCGGACGGTGCCAGCGCGGCGTCCGGTCCGGCCGAGGCGCTGGAGGAAGCTCGACACCGTAGAAGGCGCCCCGATCTGGATCATGCGGTCCAGGTCCCCGATGTCGATGCCCAGCTCGAGGGTTGAAGTCGCCACGATCACGCAGTCGCGCGCTTCGGCAAAGGCCAGCTCGGACCGCCTCCGTTCCTCGGCGGAGAGCGACGAGTGCGAGAGGTACACGTCCACGTCGAAGCCCCGGAGCATCGATGCGAGCTCCTCGGCCTGCCGCCGACTGTCCACAAAGACGAGCCGTTTCTGCCCCCGGTACAGCTTGGACAGCAACACAGCGGCGGAGTCGAGATTGTCGACCGCGTCCACGACGATGTCGGCGTCACCGGCGACAGGCCGGACCGCCTCACCCACGGCAACGCCCGGCGCGATCACCCGACCGGCCCTCCCGTCGACACCGCCCTGCAGCCACCGCAGCAGATCCTCGGGGTTGCCGACGGTCGCGCTCATCCCGATCCGCTGCAGCGGCCGCCCGACCAGGTGCTCAAGGCGCGAGAGGACGGCGGACAGGTGCCATCCTCGGTCGTCGCCGGCAAAGGCGTGGACCTCGTCGATCACCACGGTGCGCAGGTTCGCGAACAGCGTGCGGTGGTCGGTCTTGGTGGAGGCGAGCATCGCCTCGATGGATTCGGGCGTGGTGAGCAGGATGTCCGGGGGGTCGGCGCGGATGGCTCTGCGGGCACTCTCGCCGACGTCCCCGTGCCACACCTCGACGCGGCGACCCATCCACGCGGTGTAGTCGACCAGTCGCACGGCGAGGTTGTTGAGCAGCGCCTTGAGCGGGGTGACGTACAGGACGGTCAGCCCGGCCCAGTCCTCGTGCGCCATGCGGGTGAGGACGGGGAAGACGGCGGCCTCGGTCTTGCCGCCGGCGGTCGGCGCGAGCAGTAGGGCGTCCTCGCCGTCGATGAGCGGCCGGACGGACTCCTCCTGCAGTGGCCGCAAGCCGGGCCAGCCGAGGGAGTTGACCACGTGGTGCTGCAGTAGCGGGTGCAGCGCGGGGAAGCCCTGCGGGGCGCGGTGGTCCATCTAGAGCTCGATGGCGTCGGGGTCATCGATGGGGGACGACGACGAGGCCGCCACCGCGGACCGTTCGCTCTGACTGAGGTCGGACGCGTCGAGCGTCGGGGTGAAGTGTTGGCGCGGAAGGAAGTCCGGGAACATCTCGACGCGATCCAGGCAGTCGACGAGCATCCGCAGGTACTGGCGGGGTGCGATCCCCACCTGGCCGCCGAGTTTTCCCGCCACGGACCCGGCGAGCACGCGTAGGTAGGCGTCGTCGACGAGGGTGGTGACCCGCTGGGCGACGGCGGGGTCGAGGCCGAACGCGTAGAGGTCACGCACGCGCGACCCGACCTCGACCAGTCGGTCGAAGTCGAAGGCCTGAAGCCGGATCTGCGGTTGCCGGGGGTTATCGAATCGGGGGTCGGCATCGAACTTCACGCCGATCCGTTGGTCGAGCGGAGGCAGTCGCTTGATGCCCTGCTGTCCTTCGAAGAAGGCGCTGGTCCCGGTGATGAGCAGGTACATCCCGGGGTAGCGCCCCGAATCGAGCTCGTCTATCCACTGCCGCAGAGCATTGAGCGCCTTCTCCCGGACGTCGCCGCGCATGCGCTGGAGTGTCTCGACCTCATCCAGGACCAGCAGAAGCCCGCGGTGTCCGGAGCCGGCGAGCACCTGGAGTAGCCCCTGAAAGAAGCCCATCGCCAGGAAGTGGTCGAGTTCGCCCTTCACCCCGGCTGCTCGTTTAGCTGACGCGGCAACGTTGCGCTGACCCCCGAGCCAGGCTGCAAGCCCGTCGGCCACCTCGATATCACCGTTGAGCAATGCGTCCCGATACCCCCGCAGGGCGAGCGGGAACACGGGCGCAGCATCGGCGACGGAGCGCAGTCTGTCCTCGAGCAGCTCGGCGGCGTTTGTTCCGGAGGAGGCCGCGTCGTCTTCCACTCCGAGGAGCCAGTCGTCGAGGACCGCCCGGAATGCCTGTCGAGAGACGGCGGGGGTGCGGAGTTCTTCGCAGGCCCTCCGGTACACGGTCTCGAGCCGATGCAGGGGCGTCTCGAGTTCGGAGATCTGGACCTCGGACACGGCGAACCCGCGGTCGAGGGCCTGCTGCTGGAGCCAGCGCGCGAAGAAGGTCTTGCCGGATCCGTACTCGCCGCGGACTGCCTTGAACACGGCGGCGCCGCCGGCGACCTTGTCCAGTTCTTCTCCCAGGACCGGCGCGAGCCGGTCGAGGCCCACGGCGAGCTGGTCCAGCCCGTCGGCGGGGACGGTGCCGCGGCGGAGGGCGTCGATGATCGCGGTACGGCGGGCGGGGGAGACGGTCATCTACAGTCCGAACTGTTCAAAGAGGGTCTGGGACGCCAGCACCACGTCGTTGTCCTCGCGCTCGAGGACCGGCATGCCGTCGACGTTGACCACCTTCTGGATCCTCGCGATGGTGCCGTTGATCTGCAGCGGGTTGAGCCCGAGCGTGGTCCCGAGCACGGCGATAGGCATGCGGCCGTTGTTGGCGGCGATGTCGCGCAGCACGTCCGCCAACTCGCTTGGAGTGGGCTTGAGTTGGTGCGCCTTGACCCGCTCCTTGAAGTACGGGGCACGGCTCAGGTCCGAAAATTTGTCTGCGGGCTTCCTCGACCGGTCGGGTGTCGGGGAAACAGGCGGCTCATCGGCGTCGAGAGACTCGAACAGCGAGACCTGGTTGGCGTCTCTCTGCGCGGCGCGGCGCGTGGAGGGTGTCGGCGCGGTCGGCTGCTCGGCCCGTCCTGCGGCGGGCTGCCCCACGGCCGTCTTGGCCTCAGTATCCGTCGAGGTCGCCGTCGCGATCGGCCACCACGCGGGCCACGGGTTCTGGACGGGCGGACCTGCGGGGAACGGCGAGTCCTCTCCGAGCCCGTCGAGGCTCTGGACAAGAACGGCGACGGGCGCACAGACCTCAGCGGGGGAGGCACCGCCGTGGTAGCCGGCCTTCTTGCCGGTGTAGCGCAGGTCCTCGTCCACGGCGAGGACCGCGCTGTGATGCGGTGCGCCGCTGGCGCCTGGCGCGAGCACCCGGTTCCCGGACACTGCTCGCTCGCCGTCCTGGGCGGGAGCCCCGGTGGCGGGCCGCCATCGGGCGCTCACGGCGCCGTCGGCGGTGACCTTGCCGATTCGACTGCGTTCGACCACGTGTCCGTGGTCGGAGAGCAGGACCACGTCTCGTCCGACGGCCCTGGCGTAGTCGAGCAGCTTGTCCAGGTGGGTGATGCGCGAGGTGGTCCAGGTGGTGGCGATGGGATCGGACCGGTCGAGAGCGTCATCGACGGTGTTGAGCACCGCGCCCACCACGGGGACGTGCGTGGTGTCGTAGATGGCGCTGCGGACGGTATCGCCGATGCTCGCGTCGAGGTCTGCCTTGTGGAACAGCGGCCCGTCGCTGACCGAAGGGTGGGCGGGGAACAGGGCGGCGAACCCGGTCCGCTCCTCCTGCTGCCCGCCGAGACTCAGCTCTCCCCTGAGCAGCGAGGTCCGGGACGCGGTGGTCACCGACGGCAGGGCGGAGGCGGCCACATCGAGTCCGAGGGAGGCCAGGTCGAGCCGCTGCCAGACGGTGGCGTGACGTGCGGCCACGTCCTCGAGAAGCCCGTGCGCGGCGGCCACGGAAAGGCCATCGATCACCACCACGAGCAGCGCCCGCTCACTCCGTTGACCGGACTCGACCGGACCGGACTCACGCAGGGGCGCAACGACCCTGTCCAGCACGTCCTCCACGAGCAGAGCGCCGCCGGCGGTGGACCGGTCGGCAAGTCGCGCACCGACGAGCGCAGCGAAGCAACGGTCGATGTCGCGTCGTACGGCGAGGGTTCGGTCGAGGACGCGGCGACCGAGCGCGTCGGGGTCCGCCGCAGACTGCCCGATCGCGGGCTTGGGGTCGGCGGTGAAGCCGCGCCAGGCGGAGTTGACGGCCCTGTCCACCCAGCTCAGTTCGTCGACGTACGCGCGCATCGCCTCGACGTGACCGGCGGAACGCAGCCGGTCGGCCACGGCGGTGGCCTCGGTCCGGTTCCACCGGTGGAGCCGGACCAGCGCGGCGGCGGTCTCGAGGTCGTCGGGACGGGAGCGCTCGGCTTCGACGTGCGCCCGCAGCGCCTCGAGCCCCCGCAGCAACGCGGTCTCGCTCCCTCCGTCGAGGGCGGTGGCCAGGCCGCGGGCGTACACGTCGAGGCGTCGTTGGAAGGCGCCGGGCAGGACTGTGGATCCGGCGAGGAGCGAGGCGCCGCCGTTCTGCTCGAATCCGCTGATCAACCGATGGGCCTCGCCGAGTACGGCGGTGAGCGGCTGTCCGTTATCGAGTGAGGTGCGGACGGCCTTGGCGGCGGCGGACCCCCATTCGCGCAGGGACTGGTCTCCGAGGGTGGCGCCGATGTGGTGGCTGAACAGGGCCCGCGCTCCGGTGAGTTCGGTGGGTGTGTCCTGCCAGTCGGGCGTGCGGAGGGTCTCCGCTGCCAGGCCGGCGGGCAGGAGCGCCCGTGGCCCGTTCTTGGCCCACAGGCTGCGGATCCCGGGGCCGGTCAACGTGAACGTGCGGCACAGCCACGTGATGAGCCCCGCGCGGACGTTAGATGTGAGCCGCGAGGCCAGCTCGTCCCACGCGGCGTGGGCGTCGGGGGTGGCGCTCCAGGCCAGAAGGTCCGCGAGCCGGTAGTCCTGTTCCAGACCCAGCACGAGCGTGCTGATGGACCCGTAGAGGTGGTCGGCGGTGAGGACCGGAGTCGGGGTGGGGGCGAGGGTGTCGCGGTGGTCGGCCAGCGCGGTCGTGAGCCCCCGGACGTCGTCCCGCCCTCGGGGGATGCGGCCGTCGGTCTTGTCGGCGGAGAACATCCCGAGCAGGGTGCCCACGGGGTCGAGCTCCCGCATGCGCCCAAGCGGTTGGAAGTGCTCCTTAACTCCCTGGGGAATCTGCTCCTCGGGGAGGTCGGTGAGCACGACGCGCCACGGCACCTCGGAATCCTTGCGGTGCCGCACCACGTCCCGGATCTCCAGCACAGTCCGGCAGCAGTGGACCGGCACGGTGAGGTCGTCGACGCGCAGCTCGGTGCCGTCCCATTCGGGACGGGCGTGCATCACCAGCAAACCGCGCTTGTGTTGCTTGTCCCGATAGAGGCCGTGGAGGAGTGGAACCAGGTCGGCGGCGGTCGCCGTACCGAGGGACGACGACGAGGTGGCTCCCCCCGCAACCCCTGCACTGGCCGTGGTCACGTCTGGGGCTCCTCGGCGGTGATCTCAATTCGGAAGCGGGTGCCCGCCCCGTAGTGCCGCCCAAGATCAGCGAGGGCGCTGTGGATCGCGGCCTCAACTTGGCTGCCGCGCGCCTCGACGGTACGGCGTGGACCGGACCCCCTGATCACCACCCCGGTCGGTGGCGTGATAGGTGGCGGGGGCGGCGAAATAGGCGGGGTCGGGGTCGGGATCGGGGGCGGACCGACGATTGCCTTGTTGATCCAGTCCTGCGCGCGCTTCTCAAACTTCTGAACAGACGTGGCCAGATGCTGGACGAACTCGTGGGTATCGACGCCGTTGTCGAGGTCCATGACGATCTGCGTGGCCTCGCCGCCGAGGGCGCCCTGCTTGGCACGGCCACCGATCAACGTCTCGAGGTTCGGGCCGAGGTTGCGCGCCACGGCGGCCACATCCTCGGCACTCGTGATGGACAGGCTCGCCTCGTTGGTGGTGGCACCGAGGTAGGTTCCGGTCCCCTCACCGGCGCCGGCAAGTGCGGCCACGATCTCACCGTGGTGCTGCCTCTTGCGCACCAGCGTCTGCAGCAACTCGGTCTGCCGGCGAGCGAGCTGGAGTCGCCGCCCGTCGGCGCTTCGGCCCAGTCGCTGCTCGAGCTTCGACAGCTGCTCGACCAGATCCTCGCTGGACCGCTTGAACTCGTCGGCCTTGCTCGCCACCTCGCCCGCCAGGTGGGTGAGGTTGGTGGGGGAGAGGTGACCTCTCTCGGGAATGCCAAAGAGGTGCTGGGCAGCCTGGACGGCGCGATCCCACTCGCCCTGCTCGGGCAGTACGGGCTCGCGCAGCTGGTGCGACTGCTGGATGTCCTTAAAGGCCGGAGCTGCGACAGGGGTTCCGTAGGTGAACCAACTGCGGTCGCGTGACTCCGCCCAGGCCGCCGCGAGCAGGGTGGTGCAGTCGCGGTTGAGCCCGGCTTGCGGCATGAGCTTCTCGACGGCGGCCACGACCTGAGCGACCGTGAGCACGCTGTCGGCCTGCCCGGATTTCTCCGCCTCGGCGAGCGCGCGGTCGATCTGCCCGGCGAAACTGGCAAAGGTGGCGCTGGGGAACACGAGGTGCGACTCGTGGACGTCAGCCACCCGGAGACCGCTCAGTACGAGCTGGACGGACTTGCGCTCGGCGGCCACAAACGCAGCGCGGCCGTCCTCGCGGGCGTCGGACCGGCGCAGCACGTCGAGCGAGACCGCGAAGTCCTTCTGCGTGAGCGCGCTGGTGGTGTCGAACCGCGGGTGATCGGGATAACGCTGGTCGAAGGCCTGGTCGTAGAGCCTCCGCGCGGCCTCACGCAGCGAGGCGCCGACGGGCCGCTGGACCACCACTGAGGAACTCAACGAGCGGACGGGCGGCTGCCCCTCGGGGAACACCGCCCCCTCGGCGATGCCGTACATCTTGCGCAGGATTGCGGCCAGCTGCCCGGCGAGCTGGTTGCGCTGGGTCACCATGACCTGGCGCACCCGCTCACGGTCGCCGTCGGCGAGGTAGCTGGTGTAGCCGAGCCACTTCTCCGACTGCAGCACCCAGTCCATGGTGACGAGCTTGCCCAGGTCGTCCATCTGCTTGCGCTCGAGGAATGCGGGGACCCAGGCGAGTGTGAAGTGATCGTGGCCGTCGGTGCGTAGGCGGTCGAGTCGGGCGTGGTCCTCGGAGACACCGTGGCCTTCTTCATCGAAGGGCAAGTCCACGATCACCCGCAGCGCCCCCGGTTCGACGGGGGCGATGAGCGTGTCTGGCACGGAGCCGGGGTCGCGGACGTTGCCAAAGACGATCTCGACGGTCCGATTCGTTCCGCGCCAGGTGATCCGGGTGGAGCGCGCGCCGTCGGCCTGCGGGTCGATGGCGGCGATCCCGAACTCTTCCTGCAGCATCGACCGCAGCCGTTCGCGGCGCCGCGAGTAGGTGTCCTCGCCGCGGGCGCGCTCGAGGATCTCGTCGAAGGGCAGTTCCTCCAGCGTGATGGAGATCAGCGGATCGTGGCTGTCTGTTCCCACGGTGATCTCGGGAACCGAGGTGTTCCACTCCCGGACCGAGGCAAGCGCACGCGTGGGCGCGTCTGAGGCGACGATGGAGACGAGCTCCCCGTGATTGAGGTGCGCCAGCCGGCTGGCGGTGAGTGCCTTGAGCCCGGGCACCTCGGGCGCGAGAGCGGAGAGCAACAGCGTCTTGGCCAGTCGGAGCTGGGCCCGCACCCCCTTGGGCTGGTCCAGGTCCCGCACGCTCGGGTCAGCGTCCGGGAACTGGGCGAGGACGGCGGGCCGGAGCTTGTCCTGCCACAGCGAGCGCGCGGTGCGGAATCGGGCGGCCACCGCCTCGTCGGTACCGCCCTTCTGCGTCCCGTCGATGATGTAGTCGAACACCTCGCCCACGGGGATCACCTGATCGACGGTCATGGTGTCGGCGAGGTCGACGAGCATCGACTCCATCACCTTGAGCGCAGTGCGGTCGCGCTGCATGGCGGTGGACAGGTGGACGAGGGTGTCGATGAGGACCGGGCTAAAGGGGTAGGTGAGCCGGAATTGTTCCTCAGTGGCTCCGCGGTGCTGGTCGTCGGTGTTGACCTTGTCCAGCAGGACGGGCTTGACGGCCGGGGACAGGTGCAGGCGCTGGAACGAGGCTTCGAGCGCCTCGACCGCCGCGGCGTTCTTGGGGGTGAGGAGCCGGCGGTGGGCGATCTGCGGCAGGTTGGCCGAGCCGAGCGCGATCCCGGAGAAGCGGCCTTCCTGGTGGGCGATGGCCTGCTCACGGATCTTGGTGGCCTCGCCGGCCTCGATCGAGGAGTCCTTCCACGCCTTGAGGTCGTGCTGGCGGGCGATAAAGCTGACGACCGGCACGGCCATGCGCCCCTGGTCGGATTCGACGAACCCGGTGAGCTTCTGGATCTCGCGGCCGAAGAATTCGCGGTTGGAGAAGTGGAAGGTGAGCCACAGGATCAGCTCGTCGAGCAGCAGGACCACGGCCTCGTAGCCGAGGGGCTTGGCGTGCGCGGCGATCGCGGACAGCCCCTCGGGCAGATGCAGCCAGTCGGTGTTGGTGTGCGCGGAGGTGATCCACGTCTGGCCGAGCGCGGAGACGAGCGCGTCCCGCTCAGCGCGGGACGCTGCGGGGTGTCGGGCGCGGTCGTAGGAGTCGCGGTCCCAGGTGGTGGCGGTGGCGCCGCCGAGCGCGGCCAGGTCGAGGCCGCCGGGAGTGGATGACGACGACGAGGTGACGCCGCCAGGTCCGGTGGTGGCAGTGGCGAGGCGTGCAAAGAATCTCTCATCGCCGACTTCTGCTCGCCACTGTTCGGCGTTCTCAAGCAGCCCGTCGGCCATGTGGAGTACCGGCGGGGTGACTCCCGGGTGGAGCCGGTTCAGGTGCTCGAGGTACGCCGAGAAGAGGGTGTCCTCGATGGAGTTCGAGCCCAGGAAGTGGAAGGGCAGCGCGAGGATCTTGCTCGACGTGGCCCGCGGGTGGTCGGCGATGTGCTGCTGGAGTTCGGCAATGGCGCGGGCGCGAGGGTCCCCGGTGAGCAGGGCCAGGAGCACAGCCATGAAGTGCGACTTGCCGGAGCCGAAGGAGCCCTTGAGGAAGGCTCCCTTGTTCTCTCCGGTGGCAAGAGCGCTGTCGACTAGTGCGAGCGCCTCGTCAAAGGCATCGCCGATGGACGGGGTCACCACGTACTCGGCCAGGGTGGTTCCGAGTTCGTCTCTGGTGACGGCGTCGGAGAGTTGGAGGACGAACGTCGAGGTCCCTGAGTGCTCGGGGATCGAGAAGACGTCACGCAGGGTGGGGCTGGTGCCCGACCTTGCCGTCGCGCCGGGAGGGGTGAAGGCCATGTCTTCTAGCTTTCCTTATCGGGTGTAGTAGCGGTGGCTGCGACGCGCTTGCGGCCGCGGGTCGCGGGGGCGGGACGCCAGGTTGCCAGGTCGGCGATCGCGACGCCGGAGCGCTCGGCGAGCGTGGTGAGCTGTCCGCCGAGGTAGTCGGCCCAGTCGATTCCGGAGTGGGCGTCCATACCGGAGTGCCACTGGCGGATCCACGGCATGAGCTCGGCCAGCCCTGCGACGAGCGGGACGAGCTGAGCGGGGTCGGTGTCGTCCTTACGATCGTCGTACAGCGACACCAGGGCGATGCCCTGTTCGGCGTGGTCCCAGCCGGCCCAGCCCAGCATCGCGGTGGGATCGTCCGGCCCCGAGGCTCCGGGGTAGGCGATGAAGCGCTCCTTGGGCACATCGAGCTTGCCGCGCGCCTGCCAGTACGAGGCCTTGCGGAAGTCCGTGGAGGTGTACTTGGGCGGCACCGGAACCTGCGCGGTCGTGATCTCACCGCGGTCCTCGGCACGCTGGGCGTCCCAGGTGACCTGCCATTCGGCGAACTTGCGCAAGCCCGAATCCTTGAGCCGGAGTGCGGCCAGGTACGGCACGGCCTCGTCCGCCAACAGCGCCACGAGGTTGGTGAGCACGCCGGCCTGCCGCTTGGTCGACCACAGCTCCAGCGCTTCGGAAACTCCGGCCAACTGCGGAGCGGTCTCTACCTTCGCTGACAGCTGACGCACCGATTGTGGCTGCGGGTACCCGTTGGGGTCCTTCCACAGCTCGGGGTTCTCCAGCCTGTCCAGGATCCAAGCGGCGAGCGCCGCTCGGACTCGGTCGGCCCAGGGCACGCTAGACCAGCGCCGTTTGTACTCGGGACGCTCGAGAAGCTCGAGCGAACGATCCTGGGCGATGAGATCCAGGCGCCGCTGCACCGCCTCCCGGTACCCGGCCGGCAGATGGTCCGGGATCTCGGTGACCGGGGTCGAGCGGTGACGATCGAACCACACCGTCTCTGCCTCGCCTGCCTGCACCCGGCACGCCAACGCGATCTCAAACGCGCGCTCGCCCAGCGCCAACTCTGGCACCTCGCCCACCGGGAGCGACATGTCGGTCTCGGTGAACCCGTACAGGTGGTACACCTGCCAGTCCAGCTCTTCCTGCTCGGCGATCATCAGACCACGGAGGCGTTCCCATTCCGCCTCGCCCCAGGCGAACAGCTCCGCCGACGGGGTTGCCCCCTCGAGCAGCGCAGCGGGCTCAACTGCCGCCAGCTCCTGCGCAAGCTGATCGATTCGCCTAGCACGCTCCAACACCGAGCCGGCGGGGAGCGGGAAGTCCTTCAGCGTTGTTCCTGTGAACTCGTATGAGTTTCTCCAGAGCTCGGATCCCATGGCCGCGTATCCAGCGTCAACACGCGCTCCACCACCTTCGCCCTTATTGTGGCTGTTCTGCTTGAGCCAGAAGCACGCCGTCGACGAGTTCAGCACGCCCAACAGTTCGAGGTGCTCGTCCTCGCTCGCCCCCTCTGGCAGCTTGATCACCGGCGCCGAACGGTTGAACACCTTCCCGCCGCGATCCAACACAAAATGGTTATGCGTCGCCACAAACGCAAACGAGATTGATCTTTTCGAACGGAACTTCGACGGATACATCTCGAGCCATTCCCACCACCAATGCCCTCGATCTTCGAGGACTTGGCCAAATAGCAAGCGACTTCTGAGTGTTGCTCTCCCGCGAAAAAAGAGTCGTTCGAGACCCGCGGACCTAGTCAGGATTGGCTCGAGGTCATCGGAGTAGGGCCACACAGCGTGGGACGAACTCCCTATGCCCCACTCGCGAACTGAACTTCCTTCGACGAATCGAATTGATTCTGGGATTCCGAGGCGATCTGCATTGGATTTACAGCCAACAATATACAGAGAATCCTCACCCGAACTGCCAGTTCTTCCTACGGATTCGACTTGGTCTCCTAAACTAGAGACTCTTTTTGAATCGATGATCGCGATAGCGACTTGAGCGCCACCTCCCTGCAACGACCACGGGTGAGACGAGAGCGTGTGACGCGCAAGGTTGTCCACACTGATCCACTGGTCTTCGTAATCCAGAGAATCAACGTGCTCCACGATGCTTCGCCACACCAGGCCCTGTGCCGGGTCTTCGGGCGCACCCGGCTCGCCCTGAATACCTAGGACAGCACGGACGGTGTGCGCGCTTGGTCGACGATTCCGCGACACAAGCGTCACGGTGGGGGTGCCGTGGCCCGGGATGAAGGCGCCGGAAGTATCGATGACCTCGAGCATGTCGATCCGCGGGAAGAACTCCTCGATGAGCGGCACACCGAACTCACGCGCCATGAACGAGTTGGAGGTGATCTGACCGATCCAGCCCGCGCGGAAGGGATCGAGCGTGCCCGATTTGGCCAACGAGTGGAACTGCTCCATGAACGGCACCGTCAGCGCGTACGTGCCCTTGCAGTAGCCGTACAGCTCGCGGTATCGCTGATTAAGTACCTTGTCCTTGACGGTGATGTACGGCGGATTACCTACCACCACGTCGTACTGATCCCGCGCCAGCGTCCGCCGCAGCGCCACCACATCCTCGGTGGTCAAGTGGGTGCCGCTGGCGAGCGCATCTGGATCGACAGTGAGGTCGCCGTAATCGAACCCGGATTGCCCCGCCGAGTCCTCACTCCACAGCAGCGAGTCACCCGCATGCACCTGTAGCGGCAGCTCGGGCACGGTGAGCAGGCTCGACCCGCCGATCGCTCGGAGTGCTGCCACCATGAGTCGGAACTGGGCGATCGCCACGGCGAACGGGTTGATGTCAACTCCGTGGATGGAGGACAGCGCCAGGCGCACCTGCTCGGTCGGCTCCATTCCCGGAGCCTCGGCTCGCCAATAGTCCAGCATCCGGTGGAAAGCACCGAGGAGAAAGTGTCCCGACCCACAGGTCGGGTCGATGACCTTGAAGTCCACCGCCCCGGTGCGCCCCTCCGAATCGACCGATGGAAGACGAGGGGAGCGCTCCTTCAGCGCCGGGGTCAGCGTGCGATCGAGGATGAACTCCTCGACGAATTCCGGTGTCTGCAGTAGCGCGTACTTCTTCTTGGCGTACTCCGACAGATCCTGATACATGTCGCCTAGAAAACGCGTATCCAATGCCGGATCGCGCAGGGACCAGACGGTGGCCGTTTCGGTATCGGCCTGCCGCCAGAACTCCACCAGGCGCTGTGCCGCGTCGTCGCTCGGCTCCGCGATGTGAATCCCAGCGTGCTCGCCCACCAAAGGCGCTGCCGCAGGGGAGCGCTCCAACTCAGAGAACGCATGACGCAGGTAACCACGGAAATTCTGGTCTAGGTGCGCCGTTAAGAAGCGGTCCTGCTCATCCACTGCCCGCCGACGCCCGTCCGCATCCGGTCCACTGATCCAGCGTTGGTGCGCCCCCAGCAGGTCGTTATCCTCGCAGAATCGCACAAAGACGCTCGTCAGCACCCACCCCACCGCCGCCTGGGTGAGCTGATCCTCCTGCCAATCAGCCCACGTAGCACCGGTGCGCTGAGATTCCTTGAGCGCCGCGTGCGTGGCCTTCCACTCCGCCGTCTTGTTCAGATCAGCCGCGAGGCGAGCACGCATATCGTCGACGAGGTCCCGGACCACCGGCTGCAATGCATCCGTGAGCGTCTGCTGCTCCGCCGACTTCCGCCGCTTACCCGCCACCTGGCACCTGGCCTTTCACACACGCGGACCCGCGCCTTGCGAGTCCCTCGAACATCCTACGAAGGCCGTGGAAACGGCGAGACCCGGATAGTGTTTTCGACATGAACACCGACGAGGAGCGCCAGCGCGCCGTCGCCGCGATCGACGCGCAGATAGACGCCCTCATCGAGGACGGCGTCCCCGCCGAAGCTCCGCGGATCCGGGCACTCAAGGCCAAACGCGCGGTCGCGCTGAAAAGCAAGAAGGCAATCAAGAGGTCTGTCCGCAAGGCCCGAGAGCGGCAGGCCGCGGCGGCAGCGGCTGCGACGGTGGCGCCTGCCCAGGTCCCTCAAGAAACTGGCGGGCGTATCACGCTGGTTCCCGATTCCGCCGCCGACTCCAAGCGCTTGCGGTCATTGCCCAACAAGGAACGGAAACGGATCGAGACCGCCCGGATGGAGGTCCGGCAAACTCTGACGTGGTGCGAGGAACCGTCAGCCGAAGGGGTTCGCAACGCCATCGCGAGATGTGATGCCGAGATCAGCGCCCTCATCGACGGGGGAGTGGATTACGAGGCGGACGCCAGGACGCAGCTGCGGAACCGGAGGGCCCGGCTCAAGGACCTCGCCGCGGCCTTCGCCTCCAGGCGACGTAAGTCGCACCCTTCGGAGCTCGAGTTGGCCTACCTGCTGGACGCATACCTGGAGCGGCGCCGTCAGATTAGCCGGGGGCCGGAGAACGTCGTCGGTGTGCTCGATGTGCGGTCCGGAGGCGCCCCCTCCCTGGGCAAGCGGAAGTAGACCCTCGCTTACACGCTCACCAGCTGCGAATCGCTGGTGATGGGGAGCGGGCGTCCGTCCACCTGGTCCGGCTGGCCCGGGGCGTCTTTGGCGCGGCCCGTCACCAACACCACCGGCCGGCGCGGGGGAGCAGTGAGATCCGTCCACCGCCCGAGCTGGGACAGCTGTGAGTACTCGGCCAGCAGCGAAGCTTCCGTGAGTACCAACGCGGCGCCGTCCGTGGCATCGACGTTGTTCAGCACCGTGGTGACGTTGGCCTCCATGACGCCGCGCACCTGCTCCGGCGGCAACCGCAGGAAATCCCCGCGCTTGTCCAGCTGCCCGCTGGTCTCCAGCAGGGAGTCGACGCTGGAGAGCACCTCGGCGGATAGGTCCACCACCTCGGCGCCCAGTCGCTCGGCCAGCTTGCCCGCTACCTCGTCTCCACGGCCGTAGGGGACCGAGACGGACACGAACCCCGGGCTCGAGGCCGCGCGCGCCAGTTGCTCGATCAGAGGATCCTCAGTCGCGGAGCTGTCGGTGACCAACGCAGACGGTGTCCGGGTGTGCACCATGCTCAGGCCGGTTGCCTGCTGCGGGTAGCGGAAGTCCCGGTGCTGCGGATCCCACGCCATCCCCGGCATGTGCTCGGCCAGCACCGCCTCCACATCCTCACGCCTCGGCTCGCGGGTGCGAAGCTCCGGGAAGCGGGCGCGGATGAGGTCCTTGAGCAGGCCCAGGTTGAACTGGCTGGCCGCCCGCGGCAGCGTCAACGCGAGCAGCTCGGGCAGCTCCATCGCGGTGGAGTACAGGTCGCCCGTGGCGGTGAGCGCCAACTCATCGTCGCCGGCCACCGCCAGCTCCGCCAGCGTGAGCGGATCGATGCGCGACTCCGCGTCCGCGGCGTCCGAGAGCACCGACCTGGCCGCCCCCCGCAGCTCCGTGTGGACCAATTCCGCCGGAACGTGCCGCACTCCCGGCTCGGCGAGTAGATCGTGCGCCGCCCGGTTGAGCTCGACCACCAGGGGACGCGCCCACTCGGGGTGCACACTCATCCCGATCACCCGAGCGGAGCGCCCACGCCGCAGCAGCTCCACCTCGGACCCGCCAGCGGCGTCAGCACGGTGCAGACCCAGGTCGAACATCCGCAGCACGCCCAAGCGCAGGCGCTCGGAATCGCGGTGCCCCTGCTCCGCCGGGAAACTCTGCTCCACCGCCCCCGCGATCTGCCGGATGCTCGCCACCCCGCCGCGGCGCACGATCTCCCGGCGGGTGGCGGCGCGGATCTCCTCGAACGCCGCCGCCAGCACCGGGGAGGATTGCCACAGTGCCGGGAACTTGCCCGTGAGTTGCGGGATCCGCCCCGCGCTCAGCCGCAGCGGCTCGGCGTACCGGGACATGGCCTGGAACGGATCCTCCGGCGCGCCCTCGCCCCGCCCGAGGATCGTCCGCACCAGCCGGTAATCGGAGCTGCGCGAGCTGCCCGCAGCCCGCACGAGCTCCTCCGCCAGCTCCGCCAACGTCGGGAGAGCGACGGAGGTGACGGGAGTGGGGGCATCGCGTGGAGTGACCGGCTCCCTCGTCGTCGTCCCCCCGTCACCCGCGGTGACCGACGCGGCGACGGCCGCGAGCGCCTCGCGGAACTCCTGCGCCGAGCCGAACCGCGCCCCGCTGTCCCCGTCGAGCAGACGGGTGAAGATCCCCGTCATCTGCTCGACCACGTCCTGGCTCCACTCGGGAGGCATCGCCTCCGCCGGAATCACCACGTGACCGTCGGTGAGCGAGGGCTCGCTCACCCCGTCCCCGTACGTCGGCGTCTCACCCGTCGCCATCTCGAACAACACCACGCCAGCCGAATAACGCTCGGCCGAGGAGTCGGCGATCTGCCGCGACCGCCGGCCCAGGAACGGATCGCGGTACACGCCCGTGCCCACCTGGGTGTGCTGCAGGGACTCGCGGGAGGCGGAGAAGTCGAACAGGGCCAGGTGCTGGCCGCGCCCCCGCCCCACGATCCCGAGGTTGGCGGGCTTGATGTCCCGGTGCGCGACCCCCGCCGCCTCCAGAGCGACCAGCATGTCCGCCAGGTTGATGGCGAACTTCCAGAACCGGTCCTGGGAGATCCGCCCGAGCTGCAGCATGCTCGCCAGCGAGACCTCCCCGCAGTCCGTGAGCACCAGGCACGTGCGCCGGTCGTGGACGACCATCGGGCCCTCGAGCAGCGCTACGAACAGCGAGGAGTACTTGGCCGGCAGCCCCTGGCCGAGCGAGCGCAGGACCTCCGCCTCCGCGGCCAGTCGCTCTGCGGCGCGCTCGTCCCGGGCCACCTTGAGGACCTTGGTGGGCGGACCGGATTCGTCGGTGAGATCCTCCACCTGCAGGCCCACCGCCGTCGAGCCCGAGCCCAGGACCTTCTTGATGACGAACCGGCCCTCGAGCACCCCGTCGATCATCGGGCGCAGCGCGTCCATCTGCTCCGCGGCCGGCTGCGGGGTCGCCGGGCGTGCGGCCTCTGCCAGGCGCCGCTCGAACCCGATCACGGGGGAGAGCCCCTGGCGGGAGTCCGAGACGCCGAACTTGGAGTTGCGCGTGTCGACCGTCGCCGCGGTGGCGTCCATGACGAGCGTACGTAGGCCCTGATCGAACTCGCTTGTCACCGCCGACATGTCCAGGCCGCGGTCGCGCTCCAGCCGGTCAAGCAGCGAGGAGCGGTCCGTGGCCGGGGCCTGGCCGCTGGTAAGGACGTAGTAGGCCAGCGCCCCGAGGGAGAACAGATCCGCCGCCATCCGGTCCGGCGTGTGGACGCCCGCCGCCTCCGGTGCCAGGTACACGCGGCCTGACAGCTCGTCGCCCGGCATCGATGTGGCAGAGCCGGTGGCCCCCAAGACCGTTCCTGACGCCTCCGAGGTCCCCGCGCCGGACCAGCCGTCGACCTTCACCTCGATGCGGCCGTACGCGTCAACCGGCCGAGTGGAGAGCAGGCGGGTGTCGAGGAGGACTGTGGTGGGGTCGAGACCCCGGTGCGCCACCTGGTGGCGGTGTGCGTACAGCAGGGCGTCCGCGACCTGGCGGACGATCTCCACGCGCTCCCGGGACGAGAGCTTGGCCCCCGGCAACGCAACGTCCAGCGGTCGATGGTCAGGCAGCGCCGGGTAGATCACCACCTCGTCCGAGGTACCGCGCAGCGTCTCCATCGAGCGGGGGGCCACGATGTGCTCGTTGCCCAGCCCGGACAGCAGCTCGTACTCCCGGCGCAGCGTCCTGCGCATGCGGATTTGTTCGCCCTCGGTGGTGGCCGCCGCCACGTTGAGCACGCGCGCGCGGATCGGCTCGTGGGTCTCCCGGTGTTCGCCGTCCCATTCGTGGAAGCGCGGGTCGGGGGAGTCGACGCGGTCGTGCAGGAGGTACGAGCCGGCCATGTGATCACGGACAGTGATTCCCGCGATCTTGCGCATGGCCAGCGCGATGAGCATGCTCAGTGCCTCGCTGATCCGTTCGCGTCCCACCGGTTCCTGGACGCGGTCGGCGATCGGCGGGAGGTTGGTGCGGACTTCGCGGTCGGGAAAGTCCGCCGGGTCTACTCCGAAGATGTTGTGGGCCTTGTCCGCCGCGAAGTGCGAGACCACCCCGGGGTCGTGGAGGAACACCGCCTCCTGGATCCACGGCAGGCGTCCGACCGCAGCGGCGACCTGCCTGATCTGCGGATCCTCGTCCTGGTCCTGAGCTATCCGGTTGATCTCCTGCTCGAGCTTGGACTTGAACCGCTGTGCCTTGCGCCGGGTGGCCACCATGGGCGAGCGCATGCTGTCCACCCGGCCGCCCCGGTCAGTCACCCAGCGGTGCTCGTCGCCGCCGATCCTGCCGTGGTACGACTTGAGTTCGAGCAGGTGGATGCGGGACTGACCCACCACCAGCGCGTCGACCTCGTGCCACTGGCCGTGACTGTCCTGGAACTCGAAGTTGGCCCACACCCGGTAGGGCGCGGAGTCCGGCACCGCGTTGGCGAGCAACGCCAGACCCTGCTTCTCGTGCTCGAAAGCCGAGCGGGAGACCTCTTTCCAGCGGGGGGAGTTCTGAAGCACGGTGAGTGGGTCTCCTCGGGGCGGATCGGGACGGACGTCACCATCGGTCACATCACCTTCGAATCGTAGTGCAGCAATCGGACGGGGCCGCTCTGAACCGAGGGCTGGCGGTCACTGCACTGGCAACTTCGCTGACGGGGTGTCTCGGCAGGTCTACGGTGGAGGGTGTCGTCGGTGCACGACAGTCCGGGGCACCGTCGGCATATCGCCGGAGGAGGACAGGTCATGGACACCAGGCCAGTAGTCGTCGGAGTCGACGGCGGACCGGATTCGCTACGGGCCCTGAAGTGGGCAGCCGAGTACGCGGCAGCGCTCGACGCGCCACTGATCGCCCTGACCGCGTATCAATTGCCAGCGGTCTACGGCCCGTATGCGATGGCCGGCTGGGAAGACTCCTCCGAATTGGAGAGCAGCGCGCGCGAGATGCTCGCGGAAGCGGTGCGCAACGCCCTGGGGGATGACGCCTCGTACAAGCCGGCCGTCCTGCAGGGCCACGCGGCCGAAGCGTTGATCGCTGCATCCGGGGACGCCCGGCTCGTGGTGATCGGTAGCCGCGGACGAGGCGGGTTCACCGGGATGCTGCTCGGCTCGGTCAGTCAGCACGTCGTGGCGCACGCGCACTGCCCCGTGGTCGTCCTGCCGCATTCGAGCCACGAGGCCAACTAGTGGGCATCTCCGTTAGT
>NZ_LSSV01000043.1:0-20982 GCF_001658045.1 Dietzia sp. 111N12-1
GGCTCCCAAACCCTCGAATACTCACTGCCTTGAGCATCTCGGTCAACAAGCCGTCCTTGCCGGTCAGCTCCAGCCCCCGCGAGCGGGTCTCGGCGAGCACGTGATCGATCAGCGCATCCGAGAACACCTCCCGACGAAGCCCCGTAGATCGTGGCCATGGCCCAGAATCGCACGCGGGCGCACCGCGTGAGAGCACGCGGGCGCATCGCGCCGGAGTTCGCTGGCCCGCAGCGCGCGAGAGGAGATACTGGGCCGATACTGGGCGGGTGTCAGCGCCTGCCGCGGGCCTCGCGGTAGATCTCGACGAGGGAGTCGGTGGAGGAGTCGAAGGCCGGGTCGGGACGGGTGTCGACGGTGAGAGCGCTGAGCAGTTCGCCGGCCTGGGCCTTGCCCAGCTCGACGCCCCACTGGTCGAACGCGTTGATGCCGAGGATGGCGGCCTGGGTGAACACCACGTGCTCGTACAGGGCGATGAGCTGGCCCACGACGCCCGGGGAGAGCGACGGTGCGAGGATCGTCGTGGACGGCCGGTTGCCGGGCATCACCTTGTGGGGCGCGAGCGCTGGGTCGACGCCGTCGGCGAGGACCTCTTCCTCGGTCTTGCCGAACGCCAGCACCCGCGACTGGGCGAACAGGTTGGCCATCAGCAGGTCGTGCATGGACACCGCGCCCGGCTCACCCGGGAGGTAGGCGTCCAGATCCGCGCCCGGGCGGGCGATGCCGATGAAGTCGACCGGCACGAGCTGCGTGCCTTGGTGCAGGAGTTGGAAGAAGGCGTGCTGTCCGTTGGTGCCGGGCTCGCCCCAGTAGACCTCGCCGGTGGGGTAGGTGACGTCGGAGCCGTCGAGGCGCACCGACTTGCCGAGCGACTCCATGGTGAGCTGCTGCAGGTAGGCGGGGAACCGCTGCAGATCCTGGGCGTACGGTATGACGGCCTTGGACTGCGCCCCGAGGAAGCACGTGTACCAGATGCTCAGCAGTGCCATGAGGACCGGCGCGTTGCGCTCGGGTGTCTCGGTGGCGAAGTGCAGGTCCATCGTGTGGAAGCCCTCGAGCAGCTCGATGAACGCCGGCGGCCCCGCCGTGAGCATCACCGACAGCCCGATGGCCGACGGCACCGAGTAGCGTCCGCCGACCCAGTCCCAGAACTCGAACATGTTGTCCGCCGCGATGCCGAAGTCGGCGACCTTGTCGGCAGCGGTCGACACCGCCACGAAATGCGAGGCGATCGCGTTGTCGGAGCCCAGGGCATCGACGAAGTGCCGGCGCGTCGCGTGGGCGTTGGCCATGGTCTCCTGGGTGGTGAACGTCTTGGAGGCCACCACGACGAGGGTCGTGGCCGGATCGATCTCCGCGAGCGTGGCCGAGAGGTCGGCGGGGTCGACGTTGGAGACGTAGTGCGCGCGGATGCCGGCCGTCTGGAGCCCGCGCAGCGCACTGTCGACCATCACCGGCCCCAGGTCGGAACCCCCGATACCGATGTTGATCACCGTGTCGATCCGCTCACCCGTGTACCCGGTCCACTCGCCGGAGCGGACGCGGTGGGAGAAATCGGTCATGCGCGCCAGTACCGCGTGGACGTCGGCCACCACGTCCCGGTCGTCGACGACGAGCTGGGCATCGGCCGGGAGGCGGAGCGCCGTGTGGAGCACCGACCGGTCCTCCGTTGTGTTGATGCGGTCCCCCCGGAACATGGCGGCCCGCTGCGCCGGCAGTCGGGCGGCGTGGGCCAGATCGGTGAGGGCGGCCAGGATCTCACCGGTGACCAGGTGCTTGGACAGGTCCACGTGGAGGTCGCCCGCGTTGACCGTCATCCGGCGGCCGCGCTCGGGATCGGCGGCGAACAGCTCCCGCAGACTCACCTCGCCGATCGAGGGGACCAGGTCCTCCACCGCTGCCCACTGCTCCGTCGTGCTGATGTCGGTCATGACGTCGAGGCTAACCGGGAGTAACGGGGTGCCGCCGCCCGTTCCAGCGATGTGACCCCCGCAACTCCTCCCTGATCGGACCTCCCGACGTGAGCTGGGCGCCGGGGGAGTGACAGGTGCTGCTAGTGGCCCAGACGGCCCCGGCCCAGGCGCAGGAGCATGCCGGCGAGGGTCTGGCCCTCCTCACCGAGCGAGGAGAAGCGCTCGTAGACCTTGAGCTCGCGGGTGTGCACGAGCTTCGTCCCGCCCGACTTCATCCGCGTCCGGCCGATACGGCGGGAGATCTCGCTGCGGCGGACGATCGCGTCGAGGATCGTGGCGTCCAGCCGGTCGATCTCGAGCCTCAGCTCGCGGATCTCGGCCTCGGACAGTGGGTCGTCGGTGCCGGCGGGATCGGTCCCGGTGGGGTCGGTGCCGGCTGATTCCTGGCCGGCGGGGTCGGTGCTCATGGCTGAATTATCCCACTGCGCCCCGACAGCGGTGAAAGACCGTCTAATGTTTCCGCCCGTGGATGAATTCAACACGTTTCTCGCCGACATCGGATCGGTGATCTGGGGGCCGTATGTCCTCATTCCGCTGCTGCTCGGGACCGGCCTGGTCCTCACGATCCGTCTACGGATGTTGCAGTTCCGCAAGCTCGGCCCCGCCCTGCGGCTCGGGCTGCTCAAGCGGACCGACGACGGCGGCTCGGGTGACATCTCGCAGTACCAGGCGCTGACCACCGCGCTCGCCGCGACCGTCGGCGTGGGCAACATCGTCGGCGTCGCCACGGCCATCGCGCTGGGCGGGCCGGGTGCGCTGTTCTGGATGTGGATCACCGCGCTCGTCGGCATGGCGTCCAAGTACTCCGAGGCGTTCCTTGGGGTCCGGTACCGCGTCACCGACGCCCGTGGCGAGCAGTCCGGCGGCCCGCAGTACTACCTGCACCGCGGGTTCGCGGAGATCTTCGGCCGCGCCGGTGGCCGGGTGGGCCTGGTCCTGTCGATCGTGTTCGCGGTGTTCGCCGTGTTGGCCAGTTTCGGCATCGGCAACATGACCCAGGGCAACGCGGTGGCGACCCAGCTGGACAACTCCTTCGGCGTCCCACAGGTCACCACCGGGATCGTCCTGTTCGTCCTCACCGGCGCGGTGCTGCTCGGTGGCATCAAGGCGATCGGCCGCGTCACCGCCGGGTTCGTGCCGCTGATGATCGTGCTCTACCTCGTCGGCGGGACCGTCGTGCTCGTGGTCAACGCCGGCCAGATCCCGTCGGCGTTCGCCCAGATCTTCTCGGACGCGTTCACCGGCACCTCGGCGGTCGGCGGCTTCGTCGGCTCGGCGATCCTCTACGCCATCCAGATGGGTGTCGCCCGCGGCATCTTCTCCAACGAGTCCGGTATGGGATCCGCCGCCATCGCTGCGGCGGCGGCCAAGACCACGCACCCCACCCGGCAGGGCCTGGTGTCGATGACCCAGACGTTCATCGACACCATCATCGTCGTGACGTTCACCGGTCTGGTGCTGGTGACCACGGGTGTGTGGCAGGAGGGCAGCGACAGCGCCGGGACGATGACCGCCGACGCCTTCGGTTCCGCCTTCCCCGAGGGCGACAAGCTGGTGGCGGTGTCCATCGCGTTCTTCGCCTTCTCCACCATCCTCGGCTGGTCGTACTACGGCGAGCGCTGTATGGAGCGGCTCGTGGGCGCGCGCGGCGTCATCCCGTACCGCATGGTGTTCACCTGCGTGGTGTTCGTGGGGGCGGTCACCGAGCTCGAGGTGGTGTGGAACTTCGCCGACGTCATGAACGGCCTCATGGCCATCCCCAACCTCATCGGCCTCCTGGTCCTCTCCGGCCTCATCGTCCGCGAGACGCGCCACTACCTGGACAACGACCCCGGCCTGACCGCCACGGCGTCCCAGGTGAAGGAGTTCACGGGGGCCGGTCAGCGCTGAGCCCGGGGTGTCGGACCGAGTGGGTAGATTGGACCCACGATGACCGACACCGCACACGCTTCCGCCCGACCGACCACGCCCCGCTCGCCCCTCCTGGACGGGCTCAACCCACAACAGGCCGCCGCGGTCACGCACCGCGGCGGCCCGTTGTTGATCGTGGCCGGCGCGGGCTCGGGCAAGACCAGCGTGCTCACGCGGCGGATCGCGTACCTGCTGGCCGAGGGTGGCGCGCACCCGGGGCAGATCCTGGCCATCACGTTCACCAACAAGGCCGCCGCCGAGATGCGCGAGAGGGTCGCCACACTGGTCGGCCCGCACGCCGAGCGGATGTGGGTGGCGACGTTCCACTCGATCTGTGTGCGGATCCTTCGCGCCCAGTCCGCGCTGCTCGGGACGCGGAACTCGAACTTCACGATCTACGACTCGGACGACTCCCGGCGGCTGCTGGGGATGATCGCCAAGGAGCAGCAGCTCGAGGTCAAGAAGTTCACCCCCCGGATGCTGGCCACGGCCATCTCCAACCACAAGAACGAGTTGCGCGAGCCGTCCGAGGCGATGGACCGGGCGATGGAGGACTCCGACCGCACCGGGCAGACCGTCGCGGCCGTCTACACGGAGTACCAGTCGAGGTTGCAGGCGGCCAACGCCTTCGATTTCGACGATCTGATCGGGGAGACGGTCGCGCTGCTGCGTGCCCACCCCGAGGTCTCGGCGTACTACCGGCGGCGGTTCCGTCACGTCATGGTGGACGAGTACCAGGACACCAACCACGCCCAGTACGTCCTGGTGCGCACGCTCGTCGGCGGGGCGGCCGGGAACGACGACGACGAGGTGGGCGTCCCCCCGGCCGAACTCTGCGTTGTCGGTGACGCCGACCAGTCGATCTACGCGTTCCGCGGGGCCACGATCAGGAACATCGAGGACTTCGAGCACGACTACCCCGATGCACGTTCCATCCTGTTGGAGCAGAACTACCGTTCCACGCAGACCATCCTCACGGCCGCCAACGCCGTGATCTCGCGCAACCCGGGCCGCCGGGAGAAGAACCTGTGGACTTCCGAGGGCGCGGGTGAGCTGTTGGTCGGCTACGTGGCGGACAACGAGCACGACGAGGCGAGGTTCATCGCCGGGGAGATCGACAGGTTGGTCGACTCGGGTGAGGCCTCCTACTCCGACATGGCCGTGTTCTACCGGACCAACAACTCCTCCCGCGTGGTCGAGGACGTGTTCGTCCGACTGGGCCTGCCCTACAAGGTCGTGGGCGGCACCCGGTTCTACGAGCGCAAGGAGGTGCGCGACATCGTCGCCTACCTCAAGGTGCTGGGTAACCCGGACGACACCGTGGCGCTGCGCCGGATCCTCAACACCCCCCGACGAGGGATCGGGGATCGTGCCGAGGCGTGCGTAGTGGTCCACGCCGAGCAGCGGGGGATCGGGTTCGGCCGCGCGTTGCGGGACGCGGCCGAGGGAAAGGTGGCGCTGCTGCCGACGAGGTCCGTCAAGGCGATCGCCGGGTTCGTGCAGATGCTCGACGACCTGCGGGGGCGGCTGGACGGCAGCGGTCACGCCGCCGGGGAGGACTCGGCGCCCGATGTCGGGGCACTGGTGGAGGCCGTGCTGGAGAGCACCGGCTACCGCGCCGAGCTGGAGGCGTCCAACGATCCGCAGGACGCCGCCCGGTTGGACAACCTCAACGAGCTCGTCGGCGTGGGCCGGGAGTTCTCCTCGGAGGCCGCACTGCAGCGCTCCGCGCGGGAGCAGGGCTTCGGGATCGAGGACGCCGGGGAGGCCGCGGGTGCGGTGCCCGACCAGACGGATGCCGACCTCGACGAGGGTTTGGCGGAGCCCGGGTCGCTGGCGGCGTTCCTCGAACGGGTCTCGTTGGTCGCCGACGCCGACCAGATCCCGGACGAGGATCAGGGGCAGGTCACTCTGATGACCCTGCACACCGCCAAGGGGCTGGAGTTCCCGGTGGTGTTCCTCATCGGCATGGAGGACGGACTCTTCCCGCACATGCGGGCGCTGGGGGACCCGGCGGAGCTGTCCGAGGAGCGCAGGCTCGCCTACGTGGGGATCACGCGCGCCCGCAAGCGCCTATACCTGACCCGCGCGATGATGCGCTCGTCCTGGGGGCAACCCATGACCAATCCCGGGTCGCGGTTCCTGGAGGAGATCCCCACCGAGGCGATCGAATGGCAGCGCGAGGAGCCGGCCGGTGGGGGCGGTGTCGGGGATGACGACTCGTATGTCCCGCGCCGCCGCTTCGGAGGCGGTTCGGGCGGGTACGGTTCGGGCGGGTACGGCTCAGGTGGAGCCGGGTCCGCGAGTGGACGGTCGTCCGGGATCCCCCGCGCGAAGGCGTCCGCCCCCGCCCTCGAGCTGGCGCCGGGGGACCGGGTCACCCATGACAAGTACGGACTCGGCAAGGTGCTGTCCTGCGACGGCAGTGGGCCGCGGGCCACTGCGACGATCGACTTCGGTGCGTCGGGCAAGGTCCGGCTGATGCTCATCGGGGGCGTCCCCATGCAGAAGCTCTAGAGCAGAGGCGTCATGGCGCCGCCGGGGCCGGGCCTCTCGAACTATCGAGTGGGCCCGGCCGGAACAGGTCGAACTGTCAGCTACCGAAGGCGGAGGCGACGCTGCCCGCGAGCACGTCGAGACCGTGCTCGGCCAGCCAGATGACGGGATCGACGTGCTGCTGGCCGTCGTTGACGAGCACCTCGAAGTGCAGGTGGGTGCCGGTCGAGAAACCGAGGTTGCCCATACCGGCGATCTTCTGACCGGCGTAGACGCGCTGGCCCTTCTGGACGTCGACGGTCTCCATGTGGCCGTAGACCGTCATGGTGCCGTCGTCGGACATGATCCGAACCCAGTTGCCGTAGCCCTGGGCGGGGCCCGCGTCGACCACGACGCCGTCCGTGGCAGCCAGGATGGGCGTGCCGTTGACGTTGGCGATGTCGATGCCCGAGTGCATCACGCCCCACCGCATCGCGTAGGGGGAGGTGAACGCGCCGATCGCGGGGATGACGACCTTCGGCCGTCGCGCCTGCTCCTCGGCGATCTCGCGCTGGGCGTTGATCTCGGTGCCCGCGTACAGCATCGTCGAGCTGATGTCATCGGTGGACGAGCCGTCGGCAGCGGCCGGCAGGACGACCGGCGCCGGGGCCGAGGGCGTCGCCGGCGCCGAGGTCGACGGTGCACCGGGCGCGGAGGTGGCGGGGGCGGGCTCCCCGTTGGCGAGCAGGGCGATGTCCCCGGCCTCGGCCGAGTGGGTGCTCGTGTCGCTCATGGCGGAGCCGGCCGAAGCCGCGGTCACCGCGGCGCCGGCCGCGACGGCCAGGACGGCTGCGCGACCGCGCAGTGCGTGCGGCGGCGCGGGCATCCGGTGACGGCCGACCCGGTGCGCACCGACAGGGGGGATGACGACGGGAGTCGCGGCTTCCTCGAATTGCGACTTCTGCACCGTGTCGTTTCCCCTCTGCGTTCGCGCCGTGATCTTTTCGTGATGAACGTCGTCCAACGTAACGGATCGGCAACGGTGCCGCAAGGTTGTCGGCGGCGCGTGGGGGAGGGGTGCGTCACACCGGTGCGACTCGTGGTGCCCGAGGGGCTCCGGGGTGCGCATGTGTGGGGTGTGACGGTTCGGACTGCCGTCCGGTGTGATCCACTACACACAGCTACCCCCAGTGTGCGACGGGGGACACACCACGCGCCTAGGATGAGGCAGGACTCGGCTTTCGACAGGGCCGGGCGAATCTACCCACGTCAAGATGGTGAGCTGATGGATCTCTTTGAATACCAGGCAAAGGCTCTTTTCGCGAAGCATGACGTGCCCACCACCCCGGGGCGCGTCGCGGACACCGCGGAAGAGGCCGAGAAGGTTGCGGCCGAGATCGGCAAGCCTGTCGTCGTCAAGGCGCAGGTCAAGGTCGGAGGCCGTGGCAAGGCCGGCGGCGTGAAGCTGGCGGAGGATGCCAAGGAGGCCCGCGCCCGGGCCGAGGACATCCTGGGCCTGGACATCAAGGGCCACATCGTCAAGAACCTGCTGGTCGCCGAGGCCAGCGACATCGCGGAGGAGTACTACATCTCCTTCCTGGTCGATCGGTCGAACCGCAATTACCTGGCCATGTGCTCGGTCGAGGGCGGCGTCGAGATCGAGCAGGTCGCCGAGGAGTCCCCGGACCGCCTCGCCCGGATCAACATCGACCCCACGGTCGGTGTCGACGAGGCCAAGGCCCGCGAGATCGCGAAGGCCGGCCACCTGCCGGAGGAGGTGCTGGACGCCGCTGCGGTGACCATCGCCAAGCTGTACGACGTCTTCATCAAGGAGGACGCCACGCTGGTCGAGGTGAACCCGCTCGTCCGTACGCCGAATGACGAGATCCTCGCGCTCGACGGCAAGGTCACCCTGGACGAGAACGCCGAGTTCCGTCACAAGGAGACCTTCGCCGACTTCGCCGACGCGGGCACCACGGATCCGCTCGAGCAGAAGGCCGCGGAGAACGACCTCAACTACGTCAAGCTGGACGGACAGGTCGGCATCATCGGCAACGGCGCCGGTCTGGTCATGTCGACCCTCGACGTCGTCGCCTACGCGGGCGAGAACCACGGCGGCGTCAAGCCCGCCAACTTCCTCGACATCGGCGGCGGTGCCTCTGCCGAGGTCATGGCCAACGGTCTCGACGTCATCCTCAATGACGAGCAGGTCAAGAGCGTGTTCGTCAACGTCTTCGGCGGCATCACCGCGTGTGACGCGGTCGCGAACGGCATCGTCAAGGCCCTGGAGATCCTGGGCGACGAGGCCAACAAGCCCCTCGTGGTCCGGCTCGACGGCAACAACGTCGAGGAGGGTCGCAAGATCCTCGCCGAGGCGAACCACCCGCTCGTGACCCTGGCCGACAACATGGACTCCGGCGCCGACAAGGCCGCCGAGCTGGCCGCCAAGTAAGAAGCTAAAGGACCTTACACACATGTCGATTTTCCTCAACAAGGACAACAAGGTCATCGTCCAGGGCATCACCGGCGGCGAGGGCAGCAAGCACACCGCCCGCATGCTCGCGGCCGGTACCCAGATCGTCGGCGGCGTCAACGCCCGCAAGGCCGGCACGACGGTGTCCCACAAGGACGCCGACGGTAACGACGTCGAGCTGCCCGTGTTCGGTTCCGTGAAGGAGGCCATGGAGGCCACTGGCGCCGACACGACGATTCTGTTCGTCCCGCCGCCGTTCACCAAGGACGCGATCATTGAGGCCGTGGACGCGGAGATCGGGCTCGCCGTGGTCATCACCGAGGGCGCCCCGGTGCTGGACACCGCCACCGCGTGGAACTACAACGTCGCCAAGGGCGGCAAGACCCGCATCATCGGCCCCAACTGCCCGGGCATCATCACGCCGGGCGAGTCGCTGGTCGGTATCACCCCGGCCAACATCGCGGGCAAGGGGCCGGTCGGTCTGGTGTCCAAGTCGGGCACCCTGACCTACCAGATGATGTACGAGCTGGCCGACTACGGTTTCTCGACCGCCATCGGCATCGGTGGCGACCCGATCGTCGGCACCACGCACATCGACTGCATCGAGGCCTTCGAGAACGACCCGGAGACCAAGGTCATCGTCATGATCGGCGAGATCGGCGGCGACGCCGAGGAGCGTGCGGCCGATTACATCAAGGCCAACGTCACCAAGCCGGTCGTCGGCTACGTGGCCGGCTTCACCGCCCCCGAGGGCAAGACGATGGGCCATGCCGGCGCCATCGTCTCCGGCTCCGCGGGTACCGCGCAGGCCAAGAAGGAGGCCCTGGAGGCCGCGGGCGTCAAGGTCGGCAAGACGCCGTCCGAGACCGCGCAGCTGGCCAAGGATCTTCTCGACGCCATGTGATCCGCCCGCGGTGGCCCTCCCGGCCACCGCGAGTGAGCAGGCCCCAGCGACCCCCGTCATCCCCGGATGGCGGGGGTCGCGGCGTGCCGGGGGTGCCCCGCGCCGGCGGGTATCTACGGTTGTCAGAGTGAGTCCCCCACGCGTCATCCGGCCCGCTGCGAGACGGTCGCCCGCGGGTGCCCGCTCGTTGTTGTGGACGGCGGCCGCCGCGGCGCTGCCCGTCATCGTCTCCGTACTGGTGCTGGCGGCGCTCACCCTGGCGGTTCTGCTGTTCACCGCCGACGGATTCGACTCGCTGTTCGCGGTGGTCGCGGTGGAGTGGCTGGTGGTCAACCGGGTGCCGCTGACCGTGGACCGGGTCGAGCTGGGGTTCCTGCCGTTGTTGCCCGCGCTGATCTATGTGGCGGTCCTGGCCCGGCAGACCCGTGCGGTGCTGGCGGACGTCGAGCAGCCGGGCCCGCGCGAGGCGGGGGCGGCGATGGCCGGTGTGACGCTGGCGGGGCTGTTGCTGACCGGGCTGGCGACGCTGCTGGTCGGGTCGGCCGCCTCGGATTTCGCGGTGCGCGAGTCGGCCCTGCCGACGGCGTTGCTGTGGACCGCGGGTGTGGGGATCGTGGGTTCGGGGCTGGGGGTGTGGCTGTACTTCCGTCGCGACCTGCGCGAGATACTGCCGCTGTGGGTGCGCGGGGGGATCCACCTGGGCGCCGCGTTCGTCGCCGCGACGTGGGCCGTCGCGACACTGCTGGTGCTGGTCGGACTGGTGATGGCGTGGGAGCCGGTGGGGTCGGTCCTGGAGATCGGCAAGGGCGTCGTGGGCGCGGCCGCGCTCGCGGGCATCTCGGTGGCGTACCTGCCCAATGTGGTGATGACGGGGGCCGCGCTCATGGTCGGCGGGGAGGCGCACCTGGGCGAGGCCTCGTACAGCGTGTTCGCGGTGTCCCGGGGGCCGATGCCTGAGGTGCCGTTGGCGGCCGTCCTGCCCACCACCAACCCGCACTGGGTCGTGCAGGGCCTGTTGCTCGTGACGGTGTTCGTGGCGGCCGGGCTCGCGAGGTCGGTCGCGCACTGGTTCCGCACGACGGGCGACGCCGTCAAGGCGACGTGGCTGGCCGCGGGGATCGTGGCCCTGGTGATCGCGGTGAGCCCGGTCATCGCGGGCGGTCGGCTGGGGATGCTGGGCATGGTCGGGACGGGCTCGCTCATCGCGGCGTCGATGGCCCTGGTGCTGTTCGGCATCATCGGGTCGGCGACGATCGCCTTGTCGTTGGCGGGCCTGACTCGGCGCCGCGAGCGGGCCGAGAGCGAACTCGAGCGGCGTCGTCGCCGCGCCGGGACCGCCCCGGTGGTCGAGGACCCGGTCGAGGACCCGGCGGAGTATCCGGTCGAGGACCCGACCGGGAGCGGGGTGGGCGAGGTCGGCGAGGCCAGCACGTCCGGTGTCGAGGACGCTGGTGTCGAGGACGCCGGGGTCGACAGCGCCGGGGTCGACGACGAGGTCGCCGCTTCCGACACCGCCGCGGAAGCCGAGGTGGACGCGCAGCCAGACCTCGACCCGGCTGCCGACGAGGACGCCACGGTTGCCGGGGGTCCGCCATCTCCGGCGGTGGTCGAGGACCCACGGCCGGCGGAGGAGCAGCCCGCGGAGGGTCAGCCCGCCGAGGATCAGTCCGAGGAGGTCCGGGTCGACGAGGGCGAGTCCGAGGACACCCGGCGTGGGGACGCGGTGGCCGACGATGCCGAACCCGGCGATGCACAGTCCGACTCCGACGATCCGACCGGTCTGCCTGCCGAGGGCAGAGGGGCGGCCGACTAGACTCCCAGCCGTGGCCCGCGCTCCCGGTGGGTCTGAGGATCGACGGGTAGGAGAGCCGGACGTGGTCGGTAGCGAGACCCCCAGCGCCTCTCCACCCGGCGCCGGCTCCCCTGATGCCGACCCTGCCGGTGCCCGTCGCGTCGTGGTGATGGCGTCCGGTTCCGGGACCCTCGCGCAGAGCGTGCTCGACGCCGCCGACGCCCCCGGCTGCCCGTACCGCATCGTCGCGCTGGTCTCCGACCGCGACTGCGAGGCCGTCGCCAGGGCCGGCCGCGCCGACCTCCCGACGGCCGTCGTCCGGCCCGGCGACCACGCCGACCGCGCCGACTGGGACCGCGCCCTCGCCGACGTGGTGAGCGGGTTCGATCCCGACTGGGTGGTCTCGGCGGGCTTCATGCGCATCCTCGGCGCCGCGTTCCTCGGACGGTTCGACGGTCGCGTGCTCAACACCCACCCGGCGTTGCTGCCGTCGTTCCCCGGCGCCCATGCGGTGCGCGACGCGCTCGCCTACGGGGTGACCGTCACCGGCAGCACCGTCCACCTGGTCGACGCCGGCGTCGACACCGGACCCGTGATCGCCCAGCGTGCCGTCGACGTCCACCCGGACGACACCGAGGCCACCCTCCATGAACGCATCAAAGTCGTCGAGCGCGAGATGCTCGTCGACGTCCTCGCGGCCGCCGCCCGTGGCCGACTCCACATCGAAGGTCGAAAGGTGCACCTAACGTGACCGATTCCCGCAGGCCCGTCCGCCGCGCACTCATCAGCGTCTACGACAAGACCGGGCTCACCGAGCTCGCCCGGGGGCTCGCCGACGCCGGGGTCGAGATCGTCTCCACCGGCTCGACCGCGCAGCGTATCGCCGACGCCGGGGTCGCCGTGACGCCCGTCGACGCGCTGACCGGGTTCCCGGAATGCCTCGAAGGCCGCGTCAAGACCCTGCACCCGCGGGTTCACGCCGGCATCCTCGCCGACACCCGCAAGCCCGAGCACCTCGAGCAGATCGCCGACCTCGGTGTGCAGCCGTTCGAGCTCGTCGTCGTCAACCTCTATCCCTTCACCGACACCGTCGCCTCCGGCGCCGATTACGACGCCTGCGTCGAGCAGATCGACATCGGCGGACCGTCGATGGTCCGCGCGGCCGCGAAGAACCACCCGTCGGTGGCTGTGCTCGTCGACCCCGCCGGATACGGCGAGGCGCTCGAGGCCGTCGCGGCCGGTGGGTTCACCCTCGAGAAGCGCCGCAGTCTGGCCGCCGCCGCGTTCCGCCACACCGGGGCCTACGACGTCGCCGTGGCCACGTGGATGACCGCACAGACCGCGGGCGACGGGGCAGCGGGCGGCTCCGGCGAGTTCCCGGTCTGGCAGGGGCAGAGCCTCGACCTCGCCGCCACCCTGCGCTACGGCGAGAACCCGCACCAGAGCGCCGCCCTCTACACGGACGCTGCCGCCGCGCCCGGCCTCGCCCAGGCCACCCAGGTGCACGGCAAGGAGATGAGCTACAACAACTACGTCGACGGCGACGCGGCGTGGCGCTCCGCTTTCGATCACGCCGAGCCGTGCGTGGCGATCATCAAGCACGCCAACCCGTGCGGGATCGCGATCGACGCCGACATCGCGGCCGCCCACCGCGCCGCGCACGAGTGCGACCCCGTCAGCGCGTTCGGTGGCGTGATCGCAGCCAACCGCGAGGTCACGGTGGAGATGGCCGAGCAGGTCGCCGAGATCTTCACCGAGGTGATCATCGCCCCGTCCTACGCGGACGGTGCCGTGGAGATCCTGCAGCGGAAAAAGAACATCCGCATCCTCTCGGCGCAGGCGCCCGCCGAGGGCGAGTTCGAGCGCAAGCAGATCTCCGGCGGCGTGCTGGTCCAGCAACGTGACTCGCTCGACGCGGACGGCGACGTGGTCGCCGGCTGGACCAAGGCGTGCGGCGACGACGCCGACGAGCAGACCCTGCGCGACCTGCTGTTCGCGTGGCGCGCGTGCCGCGCGGTCAAGTCCAACGCCATCCTGCTCGCGCAGTCCGGGGCCACCGTGGGCGTGGGCATGGGCCAGGTCAACCGCGTCGACTCCGCCCGGCTCGCCGTGCAGCGCGCGGGGGAGCGGGTCACCGGGTCGGTCGCCGCGTCGGACGCGTTCTTCCCCTTCGCGGACGGTCTCGAGGTGCTCGCCGAGGCCGGCGTGCGCGCGGTGGTCCAGCCCGGCGGGTCCGTGCGGGACGCCGAGGTGATCGAGGCCGCGGAGAAGGCGGGGATCACCATGTACTTCACCGGCGCCCGGCACTTCTTCCACTGAGACGGCGCTTCCGAGATGGCACTGACATGACGGAGACCGGGGCCGGGGGCAGCGGCGTGGGCGAGCGGCAGGACGCCGCGGCCCCGCTGACCCCGCGCGCCCGGGCCAAGGCACGGCGCCGTGACGAGATCCTCGTGGCTGCCGCCCGCCTCATGGCCCGGCGCGGATTCCACGCCGTGCGGCTGGACGACATCGGTGCCGAGGTCGGGATCTCCGGGCCGGGCATGTACCGGTACTTCACCTCCAAGGAGGACGTACTGGCCGAGATGCTGCTCGACATCTCCCGTCGCCTGCGGGACGGTGGGCGGGCGGCGGTCGAGCGGGCCGGCGAGCCGGTGAATGTGCTCGATGCCCTGCTCGGGGTGCACGTGGACTTCGTCGCCACGGAGCCCGATCTCATCAGCGTGCAGTTCCGCGACCTCGGTTCCCTGCCGGCCGCTCCCCGGCACGAGGTGCGCACCCTGCAGCGGGAGTACGCGCAGTTGTGGGTGGACGCCCTGGTGCGGGTGCGTCCCGAGCTCTCGTCGATCGAGGCGCGGGCCCACGTCCACGCGGTGTTCGGGCTCCTCAACTCGAGCCCCCGGCTGCCGGCCATGGCCGAGGCCGACCTTCGGCGCGTGCTCACGGCGATGGCCTCGGCGGCGCTGCGGTCCTGAGCGCCTGCCCGGGTGTGTGCCGATCAGGTGAGGGCGGACCGGAGGCGGGCCATCTCCTCCCGGTAGCGCTCGACGTTCGCGAGCTTGACGTGCTCGTAGCCGCGGACCATGTCCGGCAGCTCCGCGAGCGCCACCGCGGTCGCCCGCCAGGTGGCGTCCTTGCCCACCGGGCCCGCGCGCCGCAACTCCGAGGCCAGGTCGGCGACGAGATCCCGGTACCCGGCCAGCAGCTCACGCTCGACGCGGCGGACCTCCGCGTAGCCGAAGAGGTCCATCCGCGTGCCGCGCAGTCGCTTCATCCGGGCCAACGCCTTCATCGTCGGCATGGCCCGCGGGCCGATCGAGATCTTCTTCTTCATTCCCATCGCGCGCAGCACCGGGGGATGCAACTTCAGTCTGGCCACCGCCCCTTCGCCCCAGTCCTCGTCGACCTGCGTCGCGAACTGTGGATCCACGGCCAGGCGGGCGACCTCGTACTCGTCCTTGTAGGCCATCACCTTGAACAGGTTGCGGGCCACGGCGAGGCTGAGCTGCTCGGAGGTCGGCCCGGCCGGGTCGCCGTCCTCGAGGGACCCGGCGGCGCGGACCTCCTCTACGCGCCGGACGTAGTCGGCCGCGTACGCCTCGTCCTGGTAGCCGATCAGTTCGTCGACCCGGAGCGCGACCACGTCGCGGAGCTCGTCGGAGGCGTCGGCGTCGAGGTGGGTCAGCAATCGCTCCGCCGCGGGGGAGGGCACGTGCCGGCCCGCCGTGGCCGTTCCGGCCGGGCGGTGCAACCCGGCCGCCAACGCCGCCAGGGCGTTCGGCTCGGCGACCGCCTGCCGGCCGCGACGGAAGGCCTGCAGGTTAGCGTCGACGGCCACCCCGTTGAGCTCGATCGCCCGCTCGATCGACTGCGCCGAGATCGGCAGGGCCCCGCTCTGGTACGCCGCCCCGACCATGAGCATGTTGGCGGTCTGGGTGGACCCGAAGAGCTGCTCGGTGAGCGCCCCCGGGTCGAGGTACAGCCCGCGCGAGGTGGTCGGGTCGATGATCGCCTGGATGTCCGAGGTGGTCGGGTAGTGCTCGGAGGTGTCGATCACCATCTTCCCGGTGGGTATCTGAGTGGTGGACACCACCGCCGTGGTGCGATCGGGAGCGGCCACCTTCAGGTGGGTGCTGTCCGCGCCGACCAGGCCGTCACAGCACAGGTAGAGGTCGCAGTCGCCGGCCCCGATCTTCGGGGGCTGTTCGGTCGGCGTGCGGGTCACGCGGACGTCGGAGACCACCGCGCCGCCCTTCTGGGCGAGCCCGGTCATGTCCAGGGTGCGCGCCGAGTGGCCGTCGAGGACGGCCGCGGTGGCGAGGATCGCCGAGACGGTGACGATGCCGGTGCCACCGATCCCGGTCAGCCGCAGGGAGAAACCGCGGTCGGGCGCGACCCCGGCGCGGGCCGGCTCCGGGATCGCGTCGGCCGCCAGGGCAGGCGCGGACGTCACCCGCCGGGACTTCTCACCGGGGACGACGGTGACGAACGCGGGGCAGTCACCCTCCAGGCACGAGAAGTCGAAGTTGCAGGTGGACTGGTCGATCTGCGTCTTCCGGCCGAACTCGGTCTCCACCGGATGGACCGACAGGCAGTTGGACTTCCGGCCGCAGTCCCCGCATCCCTCGCAGATGCGCTCGTTGATCACCACCCGCTCGTCCGGCGTGGGATAGGTGCCACGCTTGCGGCGGCGGCGCTTCTCGGCCGCGCAGTACTGGTCGTGCACGAGAACCGTGACCCCCGGGACGGCCGCGAGTTCCCGCTGCACCTCGAGGGTGTCCACCCGGTCGCGGACCTCCACTCCCCTCGGCAGGCCTCGGGACCGGGTCGCCCTGACGTCGTCGGTGGTGACGACGATCCTCGCGACCTTCTCGGCCTGCAGGAGCCGGAGGATCTCGGGCAGGGTCATCTCGCCGACGGGGTCCTGACCGCCGGTCATCGCCACCGTCCCGTTGTAGAGGAGCTTGTAGGTGATGTTGTCGCCGGAGGCCACGGCGGCCCGGAGTGCCAGGGAGGCCGAGTGCATGAAGGTGCCGTCGCCGACATTCTGCACCATGTGCCGCTCGGTGAGGAACGGCGCCATCCCGGTCCACTGGATCCCCTCGCCGCCCATCTGGGTGACTCCGGTGACGTGGCCGACCTGTTCCTCGTCCATCATGAGCACCATCGCGTGACAGCCGATGCCCCCGCCGACGAGCGTGCCGTCGGCGACCTTGGTCGAGCTGTTGTGGGGGCACCCCGAGCAGAAGTACGGGGTGCGGCTCGTGGCGAGCGGCAGCGCGATCCGGGAACGTCCGCGTCCCGGGCCGTCGAGCCAGGCCCGAGCCGATTCGATTCCGTGGACCGGGCCGAGACGCTGCGCCAGGCCGCGGGTGACGGAATCGACGTCGAGCTCGCCGAACCGGCTGAACAGGGTGGACCCGTCCTCGTGCGCCTTGCCGACCACGTTCGCCACCCCGGGCTTGCGGAACTGGATGTCCCGGATCATGGTCTCGATGAAGTCGCGCTTCTCCTCCACCACGATCACCTCGTCGAGACCGGACATGAACTCGTCGAGGATCGTGCGCTCCACGGGGTAGATCATGCCCAGTTTGAGGATGCGGATCCCGCGGCGGCCCAGCTCGTCGTCGCCGATCCCGAGGCGGCGCAGTGACTCACGGACGTCCAGGTAGGTCTTCCCGGCCGCGACGACCCCGATCCGGTCGTCCGGGGTCGACTGCACGATCCGGTTGAGACGGTTGAGGCGGGCGTACTCCAGCGCGCGGGGAAGGCGGATGGTGAGCTGGTTCTGCTCGAGCTCCATGAGGCTGGCCCCCAGGAGCCGACCGGACGGCACGTGCGGGCTCGTCCCGAGGTCGCCGTACACGGGCAGGATCCGGTCGGGATCGACGAGGGCGGTCGCCGAGGCGTCCGCGACGTGCGCCGAGATCTTCATCGCGGACCACAGGCCGGAGACCCGGGACAGGATCGCGGCGTGGACGCCGAAGTCCAGGACGTCCTGCGGGTCCGCGGGGTAGAGCGTCGGCATGTACAGGTCCGCGAGTGCCAACTCGGACGCGCACGGCACGGTGGAGGACTTGGCGCCCGGATCGTCGCCGACCAGCACCACCGCGCCGCCGTTCGGATCGGTGCCTATCAGGTTGGCGTGCCGCAACGCGTCGGTGGCACGGTCCAGGCCGGGCGCCTTGCCGTACCAGTACCCCACGATCCCCTGGAGGGCGGCACCGCCGGTGTTGGCGGTGGCGCGCAGGGTGCCCGTGCGCCGGGCGAGCTGGGACCCCATCACCGCCGTGGCGCCCGCCTCCTCGTTGAGGGCGGGGCGGTGCACGATGTCGAACGGCCCGAGGAACTCGCGACGCCTGGCCAGTTCGAGGTCGTACCCCGCGAGCGGCGATCCCTCGTAACCGCTGACCAGGCTCGCGGTGAGCAGATTCTGCCTGCGGTCGAGCCGTGCCCGGTCGCGGACCGTCCGGACCAGTGCCTGGATCCCGGAGAGGAAGACCGTGCCGCTCTCGCGCGTGTAGCGATCGGAGAGGGAGAACGATCCGGCGTCCGCTTGCCCGGTCCGCGGCAGGTCGTCATGCGTGCCGTCCGTGGGGTGGAGGAGAGAGGTCATGATCAACACCTGGCCTTCGCGAGACGAACGATGTCCCCCCAGGCTAGGACGAACTGTGAGGCGCGTCACGCGGCCAGTCCGAGATCGAACAGTCTGCACATTCGGGGTCCCGTGTGTGCGTCATGACTGGACCATCTGTCCACCTCGTCGTCGTATACCGTGGACACATGGACCCTTCACCCAACCTGGACGACACCGACCGGCGGCTCCTTGACATCGTCCTGTCCGACCCGCGCGTCGGGGTCCGCGAGTTCTCGCGACGACTCGGGGTGGCCAGGGGCACCGCCCAGGCCCGGCTCGACAAGTTGGAGGCGCGCGGTGTGCTCGCCTCGTGGGCGCCGAGGCTCGACCCCGCCGCCCTCGGGTACCCGCTGGGCGCGCTCGTGCACATCCAGGTGGCGCAGGCCAGGCTCGACGAGACGTGTGCGGGGCTGGCGCAGGTGCGCGAGGTGCTCGAGGTGGTGAGCATCGCCGGCGAGTTCGACGTCGTCTGCCGGGTCGTCGCGCGGGACCACGCCCACCTCGAGGAGGTGTTCAGCGCCATCATCTCCACGCCCGGCGTCCTGCGCACCCGCACCGAGGTGATCCTGCGTCAGCGGGTCGGGCCGCGCGTCACCCAGCTGCTGGGGGAGTGAGCCTCACTCCCAGATCCGGGCGAACGGATGGGCGGCCTCGTACTCCGAGGCCAGCTCCAGCAAGAGCCGGTCCTGCCCCCTGCGGGCGGAGAAGTGCACGCCGACGGGCATCCCGTCCGGCGCGTGACCGGTGGGCAGCGAGACGGCCGGCGACCCCGCGATGTTCTGCAGCGGGGTGAAGGTGACCCAGTTGGAGACCCGCTCCAGGTGGGTCTCGAACGGCAGGTCCGCGTCCAGGTACCCGACCTCCGGGGTCTCGTGGGCGACCACCGGGTTGATGTACACGTCGAGGTCGCCGAACCTCGCGTCGAACTGCCGCCGGGTCCTCGCCAACCGCAGTAGGTGCAGGGGAAGCGAGGCGATGTTCCGTCGGGCCATCCGCGCGAGCCCGATCGTGAAGGGGTCGAGTTCGGCCGGGTCGAAATCGGGGTCGAAGAGCCTGCGCCCGGACGATGACGTGCTCAGCGCGAGCAGCCCCCAGTAAGCGATGAAGTCGTCCCGGAACCCCGTCGGGACGGGAGCCTCGGTCGGCACCACCTCGTGGCCCAGTCCGGCCAGCCGCACGGCGGTCTCGCGGAGGACCGCCAGGGTCGCGGCATCGGTCGCACCGCCCGCCGGGCTCTGCTCCACGAGTCCGATGCGCAGGCGCCGTGCCGGGGCGGGGGCGACGGGGCCCACCGGGGGGACGCCGACCGGGAGGTGGCTCGCCTCGAACGCGGTGAGGAACGTGGCGGTGTCCCGGACGGACCGGGAGACCACCGACTGCGACACGATGGGGATCGGCATGCCCCGGGAGAACTTCTCGTCGGTGTGCCTACCCCGGCTCGGCTTGAACCCGACCAGCCCGGTGACCGCCGCGGGTATCCGGATCGACCCCCCGCCGTCGTTGGCGTGCGCGATCGGCAACGCCCCCGCGGCCACGAGGGCCGCGGAACCACCCGAGGAGCCGCCACTGGTGCGGCCGGTGTTCCACGGGTTGCGGGTCACCAGGCCGCCCTGCCGTTCGGTTGCGGCGGTCCAGCCGAACGGGGGCATGGCGGTGATGCCCAACGGGATCAGGCCGGTGGCGCGGAACGCACGTGCGTAGTCGCCGTCGTGGAGGGCGGGGGAGTCGGGAACGGCGGGGGAGCCGAGCCGCATCGGGGCGCCCTCGACCTGCACCGCGTCCTTGAAAGCCGACGGCACGCCGGCGAACGGCGAGGACAGGCGCGAGTCCGCGGTCCGGCGTGCGTGCTCGCGGGCCCTGTCGAAGGCGGTGAAGACCAGGGCGCCGAGCGCCGGATCCACCTGCTGGCATCGTTCGATGGCGGCCTCGACGAGCTCGGTCGGTGACACCTCGCCGCCGCGGACCCGCTCGGCGAGGGCGGTGGCGTCGTCGTACCCGAGTGCGTCGTCACGGAAGGCGTGGACCCGCGCGGTGTCGGGGTGGGGCCGGGCAGGGGCGGTTAGGGGTACCTAAGTAAGGCGAGGGTCACCTAACGCATCGGCGGGCGGGGCCCGTCTCTGGAGGCAATCGATGGCAGCGCACCCGGTCGTGTCGGATCCGATCACCACCGGCGCGCGCCGTCTGCTCGACGGAGCCGGCATCGCGACGGTCGCCGTACGCGGGACCAAGAACCGGTCGGATGTCATGGTCTCCGCCGGCCATCGCTGGGTCGGGGAGGGGGCGATCATCGTCACCGGGACCCCGGCCCCCTGGTCCGCACTGATGGTCGCGCCGGGAGAGTCGGTCGAGGTGGTCGTCATGATCGACGAGTTCGCCCCGATCGTCGAGGCCAAGGTCCACGTCGCGAGCCTGTACGGCTTCGGCGTGGCGCGTGCGGCACGGCAGGGTGAGGGCTGGGTGGTCGAGATCGAGATCGAACTCGGCGACCTCGACATCCGCCGGCTGGGGCACGAGGGCACCGTCCACGCGGGCTGCCTGGACGCGGTGCCGTCGGATCCCCTGGCATGCGAGGCGCCGGGCCTCGCAGACGAGATCCGGGCGCGCTTCGGCTCGGACCTGGCCATGCTGGCCGGGTCCGCAGACCCGGCGCAGCCGCCGTATGTCCTGGGCGTCGATCCCGACGGCCTGCATCTGCTGACGGCGCTCGGTGCCCACGCCGATGTCATCCACCTGCCGTTCCTGACCCGCGCGGAGTGCGTCAACGACGTCGTCCGCGAGATGGGTCAGTACGTGGCCCGCGCCAGCTAGTGGGCATCTCCG
>NZ_LSSV01000044.1:0-20205 GCF_001658045.1 Dietzia sp. 111N12-1
TAAAACTTGTGGAAGTCAGGTCAGATCCACAGCATCCGGGAACAGGAAACGTTACGTGTTTCCGGCGTTCCCCGACCCAAGTCCGAACGGATGGGGGAGTCGCCGTCGGCGAGCACGCTCCAGCCGCCACGCAGCCAACCAAGTAGGGGAGCCGTTATTCCTCGGGCTCCTGCGCTGGCGCCGCGACGTCGTTGGCCTCGCGGGCTTCGCCCTGAACGGCCACGGCGCATACCCAGACGCCCTCGCCGAACTGCCCACCAACTGCCCTGAATAGCGTACACAGAACGGTTAACTATCTGTCCACCCTAAACCAGTAGGTGCCGTCCACGATTTCTGAATTTGCCAAGTTGATGCCCGGCTCTCCAATTGTGAAAGCTGCAAGTTCGCTTGCATACCTCGCTAAGTGGTCGGTGTGCGCCTTGATAACGGAGGCGTCAATTCGAAGAGCAATAGCAAATTTCAATTCGCCAAAACTATATTTGATCCATGCGCTGCCATCGCCAAGTACTCCAGCGTCGCGTACGCCTACGCACCAGCATTCGGTTAATGTGTTAGTGCGAATCTCGTTCAGCAAGTAACAAAGGAAGCGCGACGGCATATCTCGGTTGGCGTCGTCGCAGTACCGCGACTGCAATTCGCGATGGCATTGGGTGATGAATGGAAAAGCCCGCGAGTGCTCATTTTCTGAAAACGTGTCAGTCCAGTGGTTCTCGGTTGGCCCGTCTTGGTTCATAACTTTGCCGCTCTAATGTAATGGTAACTTTAGGATTCAATATCTGTCGCACAAAAGCGTAACCTGGGCAACGCCGGTGTCGGGGCATCGCTCAACTGCGATGCCCCGACGGGTTACCTAGTTGTTCTGTCCACGCAGGTTGTGTACGCGGTCTGCGGGTGAGGCGCCTCGTAGTGCGGTGTGGCCGCGGTGGAAATTGTAGTGGTGTAGGAACGCGGGCAACTGTGCCGCGCGGTCGGCCTCGCGATCGTAGGCGGCGGCGTAGGCCCATTCCTCGAGCATCGTGCGGTTGTAGCGCTCGACTTTGCCGTTGGTCTGCGGCCGGTAGGGGCGGGTGCGCTTGTGCGCGATGTGCGGCCCGAGAGCGTCGGCGAAGGCGTGGGAGCGGTAGCAGGAGCCGTTGTCGGTCAGCACCCTGCGCACGGTGATCCCGGCGTCAGCGAAGAAGGCGCGAGCACGCTCCCAGAACGCGGCCGCGGTCTCCTTGCGCTCGTCGTCCAGCAGTTCGCTGTAGGCCAGCCGGGAGTGGTCATCGACCGCATTGTGGATGTACCAGTAGCCCATCCCGCGGGCCTTGTTGCGGTTACCTTTCGCGCGGCCGTGGACCTTGTGGCCGCCACCGTCGGGGATGCGGCCGAGCTTCTTGATGTCCACGTGCACCAGATCGCCCGGAGCTGCGTGTTCGTAGCGTCGGGCCTTGCGTTTGCTGGACCGGATCGGTGCACCCGTGGCCGGGTCGGTGAACGACAAGCGCACGCATCCGTAGCGGGACAGGATCTTGTGCACCGTGGAGTGCTGCATGCCCAGGTGGTAGGCGATTCGGTGCGGACCCCACCGTCGGGAGACCCGCAGGCCCAGCACTCGCCGCTCCCGCCGTCGTGGCGTCTGGGACGGGCTGCGGCGGGGCCGGCTCGAGCGGTCTGTCATGCCGTCTTTGCCGTGCTCGAGATACCGGCCCACCCATTTGCGCACCGTGGTCAACGAGACGCCGAACCGCTCCGCAGCACGTCGTTTGGTCCATTCGTCCTCGACCACGCACTTGGCCAGACGCAGCCTTCCCGTCGGGGTCAGCGGGGCGTTAGCGTGGGACATGAAGACCTCCGTTGTGAGTGTGGTTGCTTGGTCGCTTTCACACCTCACACGGAGGTCTTCCTCATGTCAGCCCGCCATGCCGACCACAGACACAACGTCCGTGGTCAGTACACCTAGTTAGTTGTACGGTGGCGGAGTATCGTCAGGATGTGGAGGGACTGCGTAGCCTACCCAAATCGGACACAGTTGGTCGCTAGGCGGCGTATTCTCACAGTAGATACTGAGATTGCCTAGCATCTCGCTGCCAGGCGGGGTGTTCTGGGTGGTTGATCGCACTTCGATAGAGCGAACCCGCTTACTTTCCCATTGACTGCAATCGACGGGAATTGAGTTAATGACACGACATGTCAAGCGGTCGAACCAGTTTGTGAATACTCCAGCGGTGGGATTCGACTGAGACTCGTTACAGCCCCCCGCGTTTCCTACCGTCGCCTTCCATATGTTTCTGTTCCATACCCAGTGCTTACCCCGTGCCTTATCGTAGCCAAACGGTTGGTCTCCCGTTGCCCCATCGAACCAGTACCCTCGTCGGAGAATACTGGATGAGTATGTTCCACCTTGGGGCGTTTTCCAAGTGTCACACCTAGCAATTCGGCTCGTGGCCATTTGCGGGACTGTACTTTCAACGGTGTAACTCCGATCTAGGAGGTACACGATGAGTAAGCAGGTTGAGCCGGCGCTGGCGCCGGTCGCGACGGAGGTCAAGGAGCAGCCGGTGTCGACGACGGCGGGTGAGCAGTCACCGGTGGTGGACAAGGAGCTGGTGGCGCAGTTGGTAGGCCAGGCCCAGCGGCAGGGACTGTCCGTGGAGGGCGAGGACGGTCTGCTCGGGCAGCTGACCAAGCTGGTCCTGGAGTCGGCCCTGGAGGGCGAGATCACCGCTCACCTGGGCTACGACAAGCACGAGCGGTCCAAGGGCGTGGACGAAGGCAACGCTCGCAACGGTACGAGGTCCAAGACGGTGTTGACCAAGGCCGGACCGGTGGAGGTCGATGTGCCGCGGGATCGTGCTGGCTCGTTCGAGCCGGTGGTCGTGCGCAAGCGGCAGCGCCGGCTCGGGTCGATCGAGGACATCGTGCTCTCACTGTCGGCCCGTGGGATGACACATGGTGACATCTCGGCGCACCTGGCCGACGTGTACGGCTCGGAGGTGTCGAAGACGACCATCAGCACCATCACCGACAAGGTCCTGGACGGGATGGCCGAGTGGCAGAACCGCCCTCTGGACCCGGTGTATCCGGTGGTGTTCGTCGATTGCATCAACGTCAAGGTCCGCGACGGGCAGGTCGCTAACCGGCCCATTTATATCGCGTTGGCCGTGACCGTGGACGGTAACCGCGACATCCTCGGACTGTGGGCCGGCGACGGCGGCGAGGGCGCCAAGTACTGGCTGCAGGTGCTGACCGAGATCAAGAACCGCGGCGTCGAGGACGTCCTCATGCTCGTCTGCGACGGGCTCAAGGGTCTGCCTGACGCGGTGAACACCGTCTGGTCGGACACGATCGTGCAAACCTGCATCGTGCACCTGATGCGCAATAGCTTCCGCTACTCCGCCCGCCAGGACTGGGACGCGATCTCCCGCGCTCTCAAGCCCGTCTACCAGGCCGCGACCGTTGACGAGGCCGAGGAACGCTTCCTGGAATTCCAGGAGGAATGGGGGCAGAAGTATCCGGCGATCGTCCGACTCTGGTCGAACAGCTGGGCCGAGTTCGTGCCCTTCCTACAGTTTGACCGCGAGATCCGGCGGATCGTGTGCACCACAAACGCCATCGAGTCGGTCAACGCCCGCATACGCAAGGCCGTCAGGGCCCGGGGCCACTTCCCCAACGAGCAGGCCGCGCTCAAGTGCGTCTACCTCGCCGTGATGGCACTGGACCCCACTGGCAAGGGCCGAGCCCGGTGGACCCAACGCTGGAAGCAAGCACTCAACGCGTTCGACATCGCCTTCGACGGCCGACTCTCAGCCCACCGCAACTAACCCACTACACAAGCAGAGATACACCGTTAAGTTGACAGACCCCGGTCAGGCGTGGACACCCTCGTTCTGGATAATCAACCCAACCCGGGTGGGGGCTGGTTACACGTCTGGCCGTCCCTGCGCCTGTTCTCCACCGCTGAGTTCTCCAATCTGCCGGGCTGGCCGATGCCCCCTTATGACGGGTTTCCACCGGCCTGCCATGTCGTGGACTATCTCGCTGCCTATGAACGGCGCTACCGGATTCCGGTCCAGCGTCCCGTCACGGTCAACGAGGTGATCTACGAGAAGGGCACCTACCACGTCTGGGCGGGCACGAAGTCGTGGACGACCGAGAACGTGGTCGCGGCCACCGGGACGTGGTCCGCCCCCTTTGTTCCCTCCCACCCAGGAACCTTCGCCGGCACGCAGTGGCATTCCGCCAACTACCCCGGTACAACTCCCTTTCGAAGTACCACAGTCGCGGTCGTGGGCGGCGCGAACTCCGGCGCCTAGATCGCCGCAGAACTCACGAGCGTCGCCGAGGTGACCTGGTACACCCGTCAGCCACCACGCTGGATGCCCGACGAGGTCGACGGACGGGTGCTGTTCCGCCGCAACCGACTACGTGCCCTTGCCCTGCAGCGCGGCGAGCCCGACCCCGGGACAGACTCAGCCTTAGGAGACATCGTCGTCCTGCCAGAGGTGCGCCGCGCTCGGGACACCGGACGGCTGCAGGCCACGCCGATGTTCACCTCACTGGATGAGATCGACGCCGATCACCTGATTTGGTGCACGGGTTTTCGCTCCGCGATCGGGCCGATACGCCGGTTGCTCGACCACGGTCGACCAAAGCATCCGGGCCTCCATGTGGTCGGCTACGGCGACTGGACCGGTCCCGGAGCGGCAACGATCACCGGTGTGGGGCCCTATGCCAAACAGGCTGCCCGGAGAATCGCCGCATCAGTTGGCAGAACCGTGAAATAGGCGCAGCCACCACCAGAGTGATCTCCCTCGGGGGTGAGGGGAGTGCGAGCTATGCCGCCAGTTCGGCGGGGCTCGGATCCCTCCCGTTGGTTATTACGCGCCCTGGGCTGGTGTCGGTCCCCACAGGGCCTGTGCGGACATCAGGGCGGGTTGCCCTTGGGAGCTGGCGAAGTTGTTAGGGAGCGGGCTCCAGGGTGGTGTGGAATGAGGCGGGGTATGAGCCGGACGTAGGTGACCATGCCGACGAGTTCGACGAGGGTTTGGGTGACCACGACGACCGCGACCAGGGCAAATGGGTCGGGCAGGGCCAGGGCGAGGGGCAGTATGACCAGCGAGTTGCGGGTCGCCCCGGAGAAGACCAACGCCCGTGTCGACGGGGCATCCTGGCTGAAGACCCGGCCGGTGAGGATTCCCAAGGGGATCATCACGACCAGGAAGCCGACATAGACCGGGATGACCCGCAGCAGTGAGGACAGATCCGTCCGGACGGCGTCGACTTGCGAGGCAATCACGACGGCGAGGGTGGCCATCATCAGCGGCACCATCAGTGACTCCATCGCGTCCATGAGCTTCCGGGCGGAGGCGGACCGTGCGGCCAGGTACTGCGTGATGGCCGCCAGAACCAAGGGTGTGACGATCAATAACAGGAAGGCCTCAAGGAACGGGGCGACGTCCAAGACCTCGAACAGGCTGGGGCCCATAAATAGGCCCAGGTAGGCAGGCAGCAACAGCATCTGCACGAGCATCAGCAGCGGGGCCGCGGCCAGTAGCCGGTCGTGCGCGGAGCCAGCTAACCCGGAGAAGACGATGACGTAGTCGATGCACGGGGCAAGCAGCACCAGCAATACACCCAGCAGCAGGGCCTGGTCGTCAGCGACGAACCGGGAGAGCCCGTAGACCACGACCGGAACGATGGCGAAATTCAGCACCAACAGCCCGGCCAGGAACCGGCCGTCACGCAGCGCGCGACCGAGCCGGGTCAGCGGCACGCCCAGGAATGTGGCGTACAGCAGCACCATCAGTACCGGGTTGATTGCCTGCTCCAGACCCGGGGCGGCGGAAGGGGTGGCCAGCCCGAACACGGCACCGACCCCCAGGGCCACCAGGTACAGGGGTATCTGCCACCGCTCCAGCCACGTGATCATTGTTCGTCCTCCTCGGGACAGGGCCTTGCCTTCGGCCTCACGTCGCTGACGATCCTGGTCGGCAGTGGCAGTGAGAGTGGGCGGCGGGAGGGCCGGCCGTGATTAGAGTCCGAAGGCTCCGCCGCTGACCAGGATAAAGATGCCCAGGCCGATCAGGACAATGGGGAACAAGATGTGTTCCCAGCGTTCTAAAGCCTCGGCGACTGGCCGACGGGTGGCCACGAACTTGGCCAGGCCCACCAGGACCGAGACCAGAACCAGGAACACGACGCAGTAGGCCACCACGGCTCCCGGGCCGACGCTGAGGAAGACTGGGACGTAGACGCCGATGTTGTCCCCGCCGTTGGCGAAGGTCACCGCGGCCACGGTCCACACGGTCACGTTCTTACCTTCGATTTTGGCGTCGTCGTCGTCATCGTCCCCACGCCAGGCCTGCCACGCGGCCCATAGTCCCAGGCCTAATGGGATCAGCCCGAAGTACGGGATGGCCTCCGAGGGCAAAAACGTCCCGGCGCCCAAGGCCACGAGCACAGCGGCGCCGAGGATGCCTAGGAATCCAAGGTACTGGCCGACCAGGATGCGTGCGGTGGTGCCGCGTTGGCCTGCGCCGCGGGCGAAGAACAGTGAGAGGACGATGATGTCGTCGATATTGGTGGCGATGAACAGACCGATCGCCTGCAGGGCTGAGGACAGGATCACCCCTGCACCTCCGTGGCGTAACAACCCGGCACCGAACAGGCCGGGTCCAGGCAGGAGGCGTTTTCATTGACTGCGAGGGTGACCTCGACCAGGGAGGCCAACGCCCGCGCCAGGTGCGGATCAGCGATCTCGTACCGGGTCTGGCGGCCTTCGGGCACGGCGACCGCGATGCCACAGTCGCGCAGGCACGCTAGATGGTTCGACACGTTCGAACGCGTCAGTTCCAGATCGCGGGCCAGCTCCGCCGGGTAGGCCGTCCGCTCCAGCAGGGTCAGCAGTATCCGCGACCGGGTGGGGTCGGCCATCGCCCGCCCCAACCGGTTCATCACATCCACACAAGACGATATAGTCAGCATTCACTGAACTGTACAGTAGGCGCTGAACTGACTGGGCGTCTGAACAGGTTAGACATTTCTGGGCTCTGTGACTCGGGCGCTACCGCCCCGGAAGGGCCGCGCAGAAGGTTAAATCGGCAGCGTCGTGCCGGTGATTGCGAAGTCCCGTAGCCAACTGATGAACAGTGCCCACACGCCACTGAACAGTGCTATGCCCACTGCGATGAGTAGGAGGCCGCCGATGATCTGGATTCGTCGAGTGTTGCGTTGTAGCCAGCCGACGGTTCGGATTGCCCAGGTGGAGCTCCAGGCGACGAGGATGAATGGCAGCCCCAGCCCGAGGCAGTAGGCGACGATGAGCATGACACCGCGCGTGCCGCTGAAGCCGCTTCCGGCGGCGACGGACAGTGCGGCGGCGAGCGTTGGTCCGAGGCAGGGTGTCCAGCCGAGGGCGAACACTCCGCCCAGGAGAGGCGCGCCGACCCAGGTAGAGACAGCCTTCGGCTGGAATCGGGTATCTCGTTGCAGCACCGGTACGAAGCCGATGAAGACCAAACCCATGAGGATGGTGATGACCCCGCCGATGCGCTGGAGCAACTCCTCGTGTGGTGCGAGGTATTGAACCGTTCCGAGGACCATTGCGCTAAGCGAGACGAACACAACGGTGAACCCGCCAACGAAGAGCAGAGATGCCCCGACGACCCGGTAGCGCGAGCGTTGTCTGGCCTTCTTTTCCTCGAGAGTGATCGTTCGCGACTCGCTGTGGCGCTGTTCGGCCTGCGCCACGGTGACCGGTGGTCGCTCGGCGCCGACGACGCTAGCGAGGTAGGCGAGATAGCCGGGGATGAGCGGGACCACACATGGCGAGGCGAACGAGACCAGACCGGCTAGTAGGCAGGCGCCGAGGGCGAGCAGAAGGGGTCCGCTGGCCGCTGTCTGTTGGAACGCCGAACCGATACCCTGCGCGAGCACCAGGCCGTCCATCGGCGGCATGGCACCGGCGAAGACGAGGTCGGCAACATTCGTCACGGCGTGGCACTCTCCTCGTCGGCCACCAATTCGGCGATGACGTCCCGAAGTTGGTAATCGGTGACCGCCGCCAAATACACGGCGGCCACCCGGTGTTGCCGGTCAAGCACGAGGGTTGTCGGCACGATCGAGGTGGGAAAGCCGCGAAGTGCACCTACGGCCGCGTTGGACGGGTCCCAGATCGACGGGTAGGTAAGGCCGTTGTCGCGCACGAAGTCGACCGGCTTATCGCGATTGGGATCACGCACGTTGATCCCGAGCACGGTGGCGCCCTGGGATTCGAACTCCTCCTGAAGGCGCTGAAGATCGTCGACCTCGGTGCGGCAAGGCCCACACCATTGGCCCCACGTATTGAGGATCACCACCTCGCCCTTGTAGTCAGCGAGCCCGATGGTCTGGTCTGGGTCAAGCAGATCCGGCCCGGCGAGTTCGGCAACCGGTTTCCGTTCTTCCTCGGGGTAGTGGATCTCCAGCTGTCCATCTGGACTGACGAACTCAAACGTGCCGCCCTGCGCGACCGCATCGGTGCCACTCCCACAACCGGAGAGGACAAAGGCGCCCGCACACAGGGCCGCCCGGAGGCGCGCGCGGAAACCGATTGCTCGGATACTGCCCATGCTTTTCACTCCGGTCTGCGACGGGTCATTGCCCCCTCGGCTCCGAACCGGCGGTGCCGCACGGGGTGGCTCTCTCGAACACCAGTGACGTGACCGGCACTGGCGAGATGTTCCCGCTGTCCGATCGTGCCATAGCCACTATCCGCCCTGTTAAACGCCCCAGAACGGCGCGGCAAGCGGGTGGGTTCCGGGGGTAGGCCAGGTACACCTGTGCCCATTGACTGTGTTGGCCTTGCGGTTTCGTCGTCTTTAGATGCGTGGTCACACCGCCAGGGACAGTTCACTGAGTCCTGTACTATTCAGTGCATGCTGACTGTTGCTTCGCGTCAAGGTGTGATGAACCGACTCGGTCGTGCGATGGCCGACCCGACTCGTTCTCGAATTCTCATGAGGCTGCTGGATGGGCCCGTGTATCCCGCCGAGATTGCCCAGGAGCTGGGGTTGACGCGTTCAAATGTGTCGAATCATCTCGCCTGTCTCAGGGATTGCGGGATCGTCGTGGTTGAACTCGAGGGTCGGCAGAATCGGTACGAGATCGTCGATGCCCATCTGGCACGTGCGTTGAACGCCTTGGTCGAGACGACTCTTGCCGTTGACGAGAACGCGCCCTGTCTGGACATGCAGTGTCCGGTCGAGGGTTGCTGCAGTTCGGAAGGGGGTCGGCGGTGACAACGTCCGCGTGTGGTTGTGAGCCGGCCGGGCCAGTGGCCGGCCCTGACGAGTCCGCTTCGTGGTGGCGCAACGGTGCCGTCCTCATCCCGGTGTTCTCTGGCCTGACGCTCCTGCTGGGTGTGATCCTCGAGTGGCTCGCCAACGGCCCCGGGGCGGAGACTGCAGCGGCGTGGCTGTTCTGGACCGCTCTCCTTCTGGGCGCCTCGCAGTTTGTTCCAGGCGCGGTGCGGGGTCTGCTCGTCCGGGGTCGGTTGAGTATCGGGCTGCTGATGACGATCAGCGCCGCCGGTGCGGTCGGGCTCGGGTTCATCGAGGAGGCCGCCGCTCTGGCCTTCTTGTACTCCATCGTCGAGGCGCTGGAGGATCGGGCGATGGACAAGGCCCGCTCGGGCTTGCGGGCCCTGTTGGCGCTGATTCCCTCCAGTGCCACCGTCCTCGGCGCCACCGGGGGCACCCGCACCGTGCCCGTTGAGTCTCTGGAACGCGGCGATGTGCTGCGTCTGGTCGCCGGCGAACGTTTGGCCACCGACGGGATCGTTCGTGTCGGGCAGAGCAGCCTGGATGTCTCGGCGATCACGGGTGAATCCATTCCCGTCGAGGTCGGGCCCGGTGACGCGGTGTTGGCCGGCTCGATCAACACCTCCGGCGTCCTGGAGGTCGAGGCCACCGCCGCAGGGACAGACAATTCCTTGACCACAGTGGTCGAACTGGTTGAGCAGGCACAGACAGAGAAGGGGGAGCGGGCACGTATCGCCGACCGCCTGGCCCGCCCGCTGGTGCCGGGTGTTCTCATCCTGGCTGCTCTGGTCGCCCTGATCGGCTCGATCTTCGGAGATTCCGGACTGTGGATCGAGCGAGCACTGGTGGTACTGGTCGCCGCTTCGCCGTGCGCACTGGCGATCTCGGTGCCGATTACGGTCGTCTCCGCGATCGGTGCGGCCAGCAAGTTCGGGGTGATCATCAAATCCGGTGCCGCGTTCGAGCGCATGGGCTACCTCCGGCATGTGGCAGTGGACAAGACCGGCACCTTGACCCGAAACCAGCCCACCGTCACGCAGGTCCTCACCACTGGCAACGCTGCCCAGGACGAGGTCCTGAGCTGGGCGGCCGCTCTGGAAACCCACAGCACCCACCCGCTGGCCGCAGCGATCACCGCCGCAGCTACCGAGGTCCCCGCCGCATCGGCGGTCACCGAGTCCGCGGGCGCGGGAATCGCCGGCCTTATCGATGGCGCGCACATCGCCGTCGGCAGCCCGCGCTGGCTCGACCCAGGTCCTCTGGCAGATCACGTTCACGCGATGGAGGCCCGCGGCATCACCGTGGTGGTCGTCCACCGCGACGACCACCCGGTCGGGGCCATCGGGGTGCGCGACGAGCTGCGTCCAGAGGCCGGCGAGGCCATGACGTCGCTGGCGTCGAGGGGTATGGGCGTGACGATGCTTACCGGCGACAACGCCCGCACCGCTGATGCACTGGCCGTCGAGGCGGGGATCACCGACGTGCGTGCCGAGCTGCGTCCGCAGGACAAGGCGCAGGCAATCGCCGAGTTGCGTGCCGACGGCCGGGGGCCAGTGGCGATGATCGGCGACGGTGTCAACGACGCCCCCGCGCTCGCCTCGGCGGACATCGGAATCGCCATGGGGGCCACCGGCTCCGACGCAGCGGTCGAGTCGGCGGATGTCGCATTCACCGGCGATGACTTGCGACTGATCCCGCGCGCCATAGACCACGCCCGCCGCGGTCGTCGCGTCATCAATCAGAACATCATCCTGTCCTTGGCGATCATCATCGTTCTGCTTCCACTGGCGATCACCGGAATTCTGGGACTCGCAGCGGTCGTCCTGGTCCACGAGGTCGCCGAAGTCTTCGTGATACTCAATGGCCTGCGTGCCGCACGCACCAGGCAGCTCGAGCGACCCTCGAGCCCAAGAACTGCCGACCGCGACGACAGCCGGCACATGCACCAGCTGGCACCGCTCCCTCATTGACACTGTGCCCGCGTGCCCCGCACCGCACACCGCCGGAAAAAAACGACGGCAACCATCACAACACTCGGTATCGACCGGACGGCCTTGCGCTGCGCCCCGGCATCGACGGGAGGGCATCAGCTGCCAGGCACGACTGAGCAAGAACAATGCGTACACCGATGGCCGAGACCCACCCGAACTTATCGACGGTTCGTGCTAACATCGCTCTATGGCGATCAATTATGGGGTGCCCGATTCAGTGACGTTCGAGGATCGAAACACCTATGCAGCGTTGTTCCATGCTCTGGCAGAACCAACTCGACTGGCGTTGTTGGAGCATCTGGTCAGTGGTGAGCATCGGGTTCGGGATCTGGTCGATCACATGCATCTGGCACAGTCCACGGTGAGCAAGCACCTGGCTTGCCTGCGGGATTGCGGGTTAGTCAGAATGCGGATCGAGGGGCGCTCCTCGTGGTTCTCGCTGGCTGAGCCGGCCCGGCTGGCGGACCTGGTGGAAGCCGCCGATGCGCTGTTGAGTGCGTCCGGGGTGTCGCCGTCGCTGCGCGATCACCAGGACCACCCCGACCTTGACCTCGGGCAGGAGTGAGTCGAGATGGGGCATAGCCACGGTCACGACCATGGAAGTACTTCTCCCCAGGCCGATCGCGGGACGCGTCGTCGGCTGCTGATCGCGTTCTGCATCACCGCGATCATCGTGGTGGCCCAAGCGGTGGGCAGCGTGGTCACTGGCAGTCTCGCGTTGTTGACCGACACCGCTCATGCATTGGCTGATGCGTCGGGATTGTTGGTTGCGGTCATAGCCGCGACGATGATGCTGCGTCCACCGAGCAGTAAACGGACCTGGGGATTCGCCCGGATCGAAGTCATCGCCGCACTAGGGCAAGCTGTCCTGCTGATCGTCGTCGGTAGCTATGCCGCGATCGAAGGCGTCCGCAGACTCTTCGAGCCGGCGGACGTGCCCGGTACCGAACTGCTGGTGTTCGGCGTGATCGGCCTGATCGCCAATATCGCCGCCATTGTGGTGCTGGCCTCCAGGCGAGGCGACAACTTCAACATGCGGGCGGCATTTCTGGAGGTGCTCAACGACGCTTTGGGGTCGGTGGGGGTGATCGTTGCGGCGATCGTCATCAACACCACCGGTTTCCAGCGAGCCGACACCATTGCCGCGCTGTTCATCGCCGCCTTGATCATCCCGCGCGCGTTCACGCTTCTGCGGCAGACGGTTCGGGTGCTGATGGAGTACGCGCCTACGGGGCTCGATCTGGATGAGGTTCGGGATCACATACTGGAGCTGGACCATGTTCGGGACGTGCACGACTTGCACGCATCCATGATTGGGACCGGCCTGCCGGTCATCTCCGCGCATGTCGTGATCGATGATCAGTGCTTCGAATCCGGTCACGCCCCGCAGATCCTGGAGGAGATCCTCACCTGCGTCAAGGAGCATTTCCCCGTCTCCATTGACCATGCCACCATTCAACTGGAGACTGCCGCCGTGCGTGACCGTGAATCTCCCGCAGTCCGACACGCTTGACCCGCTACGAGCCGGAGATGAACGGTTCACATTTCTGCACGATGGGTAGTGCGGGTCCGGCCAGCGGACTTGCTCGGCGCGGCGGCAGGAAAGGGATCGGCGGGCGCGGAGACGGCCACCAATGCGGGTGAAGGTACGACCCTGAAGGCCTCGGCAGGCTGGCCGACCCACGCGATCACCGCCCGAACCCGAGACTGTCTGATCAGCTGAGGCCCGGAGTCCGAGAGAGCGGCGGCCGAGTGGGCGCATGCGAGCAGGCCCGGTAGTCCGCCGGCAGGTGGACGGCCCGCATGAAACGTCGCCGGTCACGGGGGTGCGCTCCAGCAGGCGCGAATCGGACCCCGGGATACCCGCTTCCTACGATAGGGATCATGTCGCCGTCGTCGAAGGCACCCTCGTCCAAAGCTTCCGCCACCGCCAGACCGCTGCGTACCCGCGGTGTGGTGCCGGTCGTGGTGCTGCTCGCGGTCGTGGCGGCAGGTGTGGTGGTCCCGCTCTCGCGAATGTCCACGGACCTGGCGCTCGAGCTCCTCGGCGTCCCGAACCCGGGCCTGCTCACCACCGCCGGGCTCCCGGCGGTCCGCGCGATCGCCGAGCTGCTGGCATCGGTGGCGGTGGGAATGGCGCTGTTCGCCGCGTTCTTCACCCCGCCGCAGAAAGACAAGACCCTCGACGTGGACGGCTACCGCGCACAGCAGATCTCCTCGTGGATCAACATCGCGTGGGCGATCGCGGCGGCCCTGCTCATCCCGCTGACCCTGTCGGATGTGTCCGGGCGCACGCTCTGGCAGTCCCTGCCGCCGGACCAGTGGATCGTGGCGATCACTCAGATCGAGGTGGCGTCCTCGTGGCGCTGGGCCGCGATCATTGCACTGGTCGCCGGGATCGGGCAGCGGCTCACCGTGAGCTGGCGCTGGTCGGTCATCTGGCTGGGGGTCACGGTGCTCTCGCTCCTGCCCGTTGCCGCGACGGGCCACGCCTCGGGCGGCACCGCCCACGACATCGCCGCCAACTCGCTGATTATCCACCTGTTCGCTGCCGCGTTCTACGTGGGCGGGCTCGTCGCGGTGATCGCCCACGCGCTGCGCGGTGGCTCGCGCGTCGCGCTGGCCCTGCGCCGCTATTCGGTGGTGGCCACGGTGGCGATCGTCGCGCTCGGGCTGACCGGGATCATCAACGGGCTGGTCCGTCTGCACCCCGCCGACCTGTTGTCTTCGACCTACGGGCTGCTGATTGTGGCCAAAGCGTTGTGCCTGGCACTGTTGGCGGTGTTCGGGCTGGCGGTGCGCCGGCGCATCATCAACCGCATCGAGGGAACGTCGGCCAACGCCCCGGTGGACCGCGGCACGCTGCTGCGCATCGGACTGGTCGAAACGGTGATCATGGCGGGCACCCTGGGTCTGTCGGTCTCGCTCGGCCGCACCCCGCCCCCGGCACCGCTCTATGTGCCCACCCGGCAGGAGTCGCTGCTGGGTTTTGAGTTGCCGGGGCCGTTCTCCTTCGAGACGGTGTTCGGTCTGTGGCGCTTCGACCTGGTGCTGGGTCTGGCCTCGGTGATCCTGCTCGGGCTCTACGTGTGGGGGCTGATCACCCTGCGCCGACGCGGCGACTCCTGGCCGGTGGGACGAACCGTGGCGTGGGTGCTCGGGTGCGTGCTGCTGTTCCTGACCACCAGCTCCGGTATGGGGATGTACATGATGGCCGACTTCGCCAGCCACATGGTCGGGCACATGCTCATCTCGATGCTCGTTCCGGTCCTGCTCGCCCTAGGCGGGCCGCTGACACTGGCACTGCGGGCCCTGCCGGCGGCGGGCCGCGGCAACCCGCCGGGACCACGCGAGTGGATCGTGGAGTTCATCAACAACCCGCTCTCCCGATTCCTCACCCACCCGATCGTCGCCTCGGTGCAGTTCGTGGCCGGGTTCTACCTGATCTACTTCGGAGGGTTCTACGAGACGCTGGCCTCCGAGCACCTGGGCCACATGTTCATGAACGTGCACTTCCTCATCAGCGGCTACCTGTTCTACTGGGTGATCATCGGCGTGGACGCGGCGCCGCGGCACTTCTCGCCCTTCTACAAGCTCATGGTGCTGCTCGGTTCGCTACCGTTCCACGCCTTCTTCGGCATCGTGCTCATGAACTACAAGACCGTGCTGGCCGAGAGCTGGTACTCGGGGATCGGGCTGCCCTGGGTCCCGGATCTGCTGCAGAGCCAGCAGGTCGGCGGCGGGGTGGCGTGGGCGGCGGGGGAGATCCCGCTGTTCATCGTCATGCTCGCCCTGGCCTGGCAGTGGTTCCAGACGGACATGCGTGAGGCGCGGAGGGGGGAGCGGCAGGCCGAGCGGGACGACGACGCCGAGCTCAAGGCCTATAACGACATGCTCCGCGAGATGTCCCAGACCGACCGGAGGTAGGGGGCAAGCGGTCCCTCGTCGTCGAGGATGGTTCGATCACACCCCCTTGTTCGTCCCGCAGGCACGTCGGCGATAGGAGCGAGCCCGTGAACGAGATGGCCGCCCGCCGCAACATCCCCAACCCCACCAACCGGCGGGTGCGACAACCCGGTGGTCTCCACCTCAGTGGCGAGCAACCCCGCTACCAGGACCACGACACCGATCACGGCGAGGGGAAACAGAGAATGGGCGACGAACTGAGTCACAGCGCACGTAATCAGGCCGAGTTCACACGCTCGCACTGGCGGGCGATGCGAGAATTCGTGCTCGTCGGCCTCACCGCCATCATCGCGGGCGGCCTTGTCGCCGCGGTCACCGGTCCCACCGGTTTCGATGAGGGTTCCTGGGTGGCGGCCTACCTGGTGCTAGTTGCGGGGGTGGCCCAGGTAGGGCTGGGCGTCGGACAGGCACTGCTTACTGGCGGCACACTGTTCGGTCGCCTGCGTGTTGTCCAGCTTCTCGCCTACAACTTGGCCAACAGTGCGGTACTCGGTGGCACCCTGACCGGCTCCGTGATCGTGGTGGCCGCGGGCGGTGTGCTGTTGCTGATATCGCTCACGTTGTTCCTGGCCACTGTGCGTCACGCGCGCCCGCGTACGTGGTATCTCGTGCTCTACCGGATTGTCATTGCCAGCCTCGCAGTGAGTGTGCCGGTGGGCGTCGTCTTGTCAGTTGTTCGTCACAGTTAGAAGCCCAGTGTGGGGGAGCCAGGGCCTTGTCGGCCAGCCTGCGCTGTCAGAGTTCCGGCGTCATAGGGCGCTGCTGCTTGACCCCGAGTTGACCATGATGCCCCGTTCTGCCAGCCATGCCGACGGATCGACAGCCCGCGAGCCGCCGTCGGCCCATACCTCGAAGTGCACGTGTGGGCCGGTGGAGAAGCCGCGGTTGCCCATCACGCCGATTTGCTGACCAGCGACGACAGTGTCACCGACCTGAACGGTATTGCTCTCATTGTGGCCGTAGACGGTCATGAAGCCGTCCGGCGACATGATCCGAATCCAGATGCCGAAACCGGAGGCCGGGCCTGAATCGATGACGATTCCGTCGGTCGCGGCGAACAGCGGTGTGCCGATGGCGTTGGCGACATCGAGACCCGAATGGGACGTGCCCCATCGGGGGCCGAAGGAGGACGTTGAGACGCCTACCGCCGGGAGGGCGACAACGGGACGCCGCGCCTGCTCCTCGGCAATCTCACGCTCGTAGTTGAGTTCGGTGCCCCTCTGCAGACTGGCGACGAAACCCGCGGCGGTGGGTCCCGGCTCGCCTGACACGTTCGCGTCATCGGAGGTGAGGGGGAGCGGAGCCGAGGGGGTCGCGGCCAGGGCATCTTTGGTGTGCGCGTCATCGGTGCTACCGGTCGGGGGCTCGTCGGTCGCGAGGAGGACGATCCGCTGATCACTGACGGGAGCCGCTGCCGCAATAGAGGCACCCGCGGCTAGGGCCACGACCGCGGCGATACTGCGGTGGTTGTTCGGTGAAGGCCGGCGATGGGCTCCGCGGCGGCGCCGCGGGGGGCTGGTCGACTGAGAGGCGTGCTTCGGTCCTGCTCGCTTCTCCACTGCTACCGAATCCCGTCGTCGTCTAACCGTAATCGTTTCGTGACCTGACCCCGGTTAAAGGTAGTGGCTGACCAACCGGGTCGCAAGGCAGATGCACGGCCGAGACGACCGTCACAGAGAGGACCAGTGAGGTGACAGCTCCGCCAGGGTTAGGCGCTGGCTGAGCTTCCGAGGTGGAGACGACTTCTCCCCGACCGGGAGTCGATCTGGGCGCACTGGGGCTGGCGATGATCACGAATTACGCGCTGAGGGGTGACACGATCGATACCGAGTTGTTATATTGGGTCGTGTTGCCGACGAAATCGGTCACCCGCATCGCCTAGACGTCGCGGGAACACATCACCCCGAACGATGGAGACAGCCCCATGATCGACTCCACCCGGCCCGTGACCGTCGCAGAGCTCACCGAGCGTTTGGGCGTGCGCAGCGCGACTTTGGCCGGCGGCCGCCATCGTGTGGCCAGCGAAACCGCGACGGTGTCGCGGTTTGTTGGTGGCGCCGTCGTCGGCGTAGCCCTCTCGGGCGGCCTTGGTCTGGCTTTCGCGCCAGCCGCCGCCGCTCAACCCGTCGCGATCGATCAGGCCCAGGTCGTCGAGGCGATCCAGTCCGCGGCCGAGCAGTTCGGCATCGGCCCCGCCGAGATCCAAAGGATTGGGGACCAGTTCGGCGTGGCCCCAAGTGAGGTCCGGCAGTACGCCGCCGGGCTCGGGCTCGGTTCCCTCGGCGACAGCGCCGGTAGTCCGCAGATCGGTGGTGCGCATGCCCCTACGGAGGCCGTGATCACCTCGGGGTTCGGCTCGCGTTGGGGCAGCTTCCATAACGGCACCGACTTTGGAGCGCCGATTGGTACGCCGCTCTACGCCGCCAAGAGCGGCGTTGTCGAAGCCGCTGGCCCCGCCGCCGGGTACGGCATCTGGATCCGCATCCGCACAGATGACGGCGAACTGCTGGAATATGGCCACAACGACCAGAACTACGTCAGCGTCGGCCAGCGGGTCAACGCCGGTGAAGTGATCGGAACCGTCGGCAACCGCGGAGACTCCACCGGCCCCCACCTGCACTTTCGCGTACAGACCGCCGCCGGTCAGTGGGTCGACCCGGTGCCGTGGCTCGCGGCCCAAGGAGTCCTCGTCTAGCACCGTCCACTTCGGGCGTGCCGACCGCCTCCCCGCGGGGGAGCGCGTGCTGGTGTTCGCCAATTTCCGGGCCGGCGTTGCAACCCCGCGCGGTAGTGCATTTCTTCGGGGAATCCCCGACTTACTAGATCTCAAACAAGCCCCTGCAGGTCACGGCGTTGCGCCCACTCCGAAATGACTCCAGAACCGGAGAATTCTCCGGAACGCTGGCAGGAGTGGTTCCTGGTTTCCGGCCGCGTGCGCGACGTGGAAGCGTGTCCCGGCTGGGAGCGAAAACCGGGGTTCCGCGGACCGTCTTGATATCGCGGTCATTGAGCTGAGTCGTACGGGATTCGATCAGCAGGCCGGTGACCGGACCAGATGCTTACCGCCTCCACCGGCGGCGTCGAGTTGGTTGCGGTGCTCCTCACGCAGATGCTGCCGGGCTCGCTCGTGCTGCAGGAGTTGTGGGCCGACGGGACTCCGTACGCGCCGGGCGTGCGGTACCTCAACGGGCTACCCGGTACGTCGAGGTCGTCCTGCCGTACACGTCGGGCCTGGCCCCCGGTTCGATGGCGACCAACGTGGTGGTCCAGGACGGCTGCGAGCAGAACCTCTCCGAGCACGTTGCCGTGGCCGATCCCCGCGCCCCCGACTACGTCCTGAACGCTCTCGACCCCGGCAACCCGCGTCAGCCGCGGTGCGAGGCGAGCGCCCCGATTCACGATCCGCGGGAATCTTCCTCCCGATGTTCACCCCACCGCGAAAGGCCGGGGTCTTTGTCAATTTGCTTTTGGCCCCGTTTCGCGAGTGGTCAGGATCTGACGAAGGCCCGCCACGAAGTACACGACGAGCACGATCAGCATGATCCCGCTGACGATTACCGCAGCAGGCCGCTCTGCATCTCCGGCGAACAACGCGCCGAGGTCGGCAAGCGGCATGAGAGATCCCAGTGCCCCGAGCACGGCGATGACGAGCGCTGCGATCATCACCCCTCGGCTGGCGTTCGGGACGCGGCTCGCGATGAACGCCGCGATGAGCAGCAGCACACCGATAAACGCCGGTATCAGCGAGGTGGCACTCTCCATCCCGGTGGTGAAGTAGGCGATGAGTCCGGTGGCGGTGAGGATGCCGCCCGTCCACGTGGTCAATGCGATCATTGCTGATCTCCTAGGTCGGTATCTGATTGCAGCTAGGCTGGCACGCCCGTTGCTCTGCGAGCAGTCATCGGCTCCAACGACGCCTAATCAGGCTACGGTCCCGGACGCTGCTGGGGGCGAGACTCCAGGGCGCTCTTCAAGTGTCCCATTCGGTCATGAGTCCCGCGTTTCTGCTTGGGGGGTTAGGTGACACGGGCAGAGTCGACACGAATTGCTAGACCTCAACATGCCCGTGCAGGGCACAGCGTTGCGAACACCCCGGAATGGCTTCAGAACCACCGAATTCTGCGGAACGCCGGTCAACCGGAAGGTGCTGGCGGCCCAGTAGGTAGGCGCCCAGCGCAGCCACGCCGGGCCCGTAACACACCGGGGCTCTGGCCTCGGCCGGGAACGCAGCGGTAGTCACTACTCCGCATGAACATGCGCGCCGCTGGGCGCGGTGCTCGATGGCGAGCATGTTCGATCGGCGGGAGGTCGAAAACCTGACGACGCTGATCACGGACCACCAGGGCACCGGACAGGTCGTAAATGAGGTGCGCGCCCCCCGGTCAGCCCAGTTTTCCGACAGGCCCGTGCAGCCGGCTCCCGTCGCCGTGGTGATGCGCAGGGTGATCGGACAGCCGGCACGATTACTGTTTGGCAGGTGAAACGGTTCTCTCGCATGCTCAAGCCGGGATGGTTGATCACCCTTCTGTTCATCAGCCTCTTCGCCTACCTGTGCTTCACGATGCTTGCCCCCTGGCAGTTGAACAAGTACGAGGATCTCAAGGCACGCAATGCCAGCTCGTTGAGAGCAGCGTGGCAGGGCCGGTTCCGTTGGACGAAGTGATCCGGCGGGAGGGATCTCTCGGTGATTCCGAGTGGCATCTGGTTACTGCGCGCGGAAGTTACCTGCCCATGGAGGATGTCCTGTTGCGGATGCAGTCCGTCGACGGTGAACTCGTGTACCAGGCACTTCGTGCATTCCGCACCGACAGTGGTGACTCCCTGCTCGTCAACCGCGGATGGGTCCGCGTCGGCGACGACAACGCGGTCCCGGACTTCCCGTCCGCGCCGACGGGCCAGCTGACCATCATCGCCCGCCTCAGGATCCCGATGGATGCTCCCGTGAGAATGACAACCCCATTTGGCCC
>NZ_LSSV01000045.1:0-18962 GCF_001658045.1 Dietzia sp. 111N12-1
AATCTAATACGCAGACCTTCCACCTCGAATACCGCTGTCCCATCCCCATCGGCGCGGTGGTCACATGCCACCGTCCTGCTGCGCGATCCACGCCGACGCCTCTCAGTGAGCTCGTTCGACGGAGATCCGTTCGATGCGCGGCAGCGCGATCGCCAGCACCGGCAGGTATCCCGCCGCCCAGACCGGAGCACCGAAGCTGAGGACACAACCACCCGGTACCTCGATCACCTCGTGCCGGGTAGCGCTCACTCCAGCCACCTTCCACGCCCAGAGCCGCCCCTCCACGAACTCGGTGATCTCGAAGGGCAGGGACAGCCCCACCGCGGTCGTGACCGTCCCTCGCGAGCCGGCTGTCAGGCCGGAGTCACCGTCGACCCGGGCGTCCGAGACGGTGGGCCCCCATCGCGGCCAGCTCTGCACGTCGGTGATCACTGACCACACCGTCTCCGCATCCACGTGCATCCGCAGTTCGGTCGTCCACATCCCTCGGCGGAAGGTACTTCGCATTCTCAGCATCGAACTCAGCGCAGCGGAACTCAGTGCAGCCGAACTCAGTGCAGTGGCGGACGCGAGGTGTTTCATCGTCCGGCCCGGCTGTACGGCTCCCGGGCTTCTCCGCCCTCGCCTCGCGGTGGGTTACTCCACCACTGCGATGGCGGTCTCCCCCGGTCGCGCGTGTGACGGATCATCAGCCCATGGTTGCAGAGCTTCTGCGGGCGCAACCGCCCATGGTGGTCACCACACCACTACCGCGGATGCGCCGGGTCAGCTGGTCCGGTCCAGGATGAGCCGAGTCGCTTCCCGGGGCGCGTCCCATTGCGGGAAGTGGCCGCACCGATCGAACCAGTGCAGTGTCGCGTCGGGGAACGCGCCGGCGGCTCGCCGGGCCTGGGCCGGGAGTGTCACCAGATCGCGACGCCCCCACCCGATGGTGACCCGTCCCGGGACCGTGCCCGCGGGGGCACCCTGCTGTGTGGGGCCCTTCGTGAGCGCGTCCATCGCCGGGCCCGTCGCCGGTGCGTCTGCCAGCCCGGCCACGTCGGGCAGCACGGTCTGTGCCGACAGCGCCCATGGCCGCGCAGACAGTTGCGCCAGCAGGGCGGTCCGACTCACCGGATTGCCCAGGAGTGCCGGGAGCGCTCCGCGCACAGCGCTGACCAGGGCGATCGACGGCCGCAGTGTGGCGCTGAAGATCGCCAGCTCGCGATCACTCCAGAACCCGCCGGGGTCCAGCGCCACGGTGTCGCCACCGACGCCGCGCCGGGCCAGCTCGAGAACGATCCGCCCACCCATCGACTGTCCGGCCGTGGACACCCCGTCCAGACCCGACTCTTCGATGAACCGGGCGACGGCGTCAGCCAGCGCCGCTATGGACACCTCACCCTCCAGCGGTGGGGACTCGCCGAAACCCGGCAGGTCGACCGCGATGACCTCGCGACGCGCTGCCAGATCGTCGATGATGGGTTCCCACGATCGCCACCCCGCGCCGAGTCCGTGCACGAGAAGTAGAGGGCTACCTTGCCCGCGTCGAACATGATGCAACGTCATGGGACAAGCCTACGGAGCGCGCGGATGAAAGGGCGCGCGTGACGTGTCACGATCAGGGCCCGGGTCCGAGGTGGCCGGCCGTCGTCAACTGATGGGACGATGGCGCCATGCGCACCCCACCCGGCATGGACCGCGATCGCGACGAAGACGGCCGCGCGCGCAATTCGCGCCCACGCGATGAACTCGGTCGGCCGTTGCCGATCGGCAGCGTCGGTGTCGAGCGCATTCCCGAGGATCTCGATCTGCCCCCCGCCCGATCGCTGGAATGGGCACAGGAACTGCTGGACCGCGGCCTCGCGTTCAATGCACACGAAGTTCTCGAGGGTGCCTGGAAGACCAGTCCCGATGACGAGCGCATGCTCTGGCAGGGCCTGGCCCAGTTGGCCGTCGGCATCACGCACATCCAGCGCGGCAACACCAAGGGGGCATTGTCGCTGCTCGCCCGTGCCGCCGAACGTATCGGCCACGGCGGCGGCCCCGCGCCTCACGGGATCGATGCGACAGGGTTGATCTCCCACGCTGACGCACTCATCGCCACCGTCGAGCGGGGCGACGAACCCTCTCCGGATCAGCTGACGCCGCGGCTTCTCGTCCCGTCAGCTCTCCCCTGACCTCCGCCAGACACTCCTCCCCTCGGGTCTCCCTGCTCTCGTGCGGTGATGCGCTCTGATCAGTGTTCGCCGACGGCGCGGGCGTATCCGACCGCGGCGTCGACACCGTGGGTCCAGGGTTCGCCGTGTCCGGGCAGGACGGTCGAGGCCCCGGTGGCGGCGATCGGGCCGAGGGACTCCATCGCGCGGGCGGTGTCGGCCGTGGCCGCCGAGGCGACGATCTGCGGTCCCGTGGCGCCGGTGTACGGGTCCAGGGTGACCAGGGCGTCCCCGCTGAGGACCGTGTCCCGGTCGGGTAGGTGCAGGATGCAGTGCCCTCCGGTGTGCCCGGGGGCGAACATCGCCACGGGACGACCCGGGACGTCGAGAGCGGGACCCACCGGTAGCTCCTCGGTGCCCTCGACCCCCTTGATCGTGAGAGCGCCGGCCATGGCCATCCTTCCGAGCACGGGAAGCGACCGGGGATGGGTGAACGGGTACAGGAAGCGGTTGCGCTGGGGTGTGTAGCTGTAGGGGTGCGCGGCCAGGTGTCCGTCCGCGGGGTGCACCAGCACCGGCACCTCCAGCTCGACCCGGGCGCGCCGTGCGAAGCCGACGTGGTCGAAGTGCCCGTGGGTGAGTACGAGAGCCCGCACGTCGGCGGGACCACGGCCCAGCCGACGGAGTGTCTCGGTCATGAGGTCCCACATGCTCGGCAGGCCGGCGTCGACGAGGGTCACCCCGTCATCGTCCTCCACGAGATAACAGTTGACGTGGGCATGCGCCAGGCGGTGGACCCGGTCGGCGACTTCGGTGGCGTCCACGGTGCTCCTCTCCGTCGGTGTCTCGGGCGGTCGACCGCGGATCGCGTCGACGTCTCACCCGCCCGCGGTTGCGCCCGCAGTTGTGTGACGAGGCTGCTCGCCGTCCGGCGCTCTCGCAACCGCTGGCCCCGGGCCACCTGGGTAGGTTGGGTGCAGTGAGCGCTCTCGTGCAGACCGGCGCCGCCGTCGCGCCGGTCGTGGTGGTCCTGGCCCTGTTGGCGCTCCGCTCCCTCTCTCTCCTGGCGGGAAGCGCCGGCCTGGTGGCCGCGCTCGTCGGTGCGATCACCGTTTTCCGGCCCGACGACGACGAGGTCCTCGCCTCACTGGCGCAACTCGGGCCGACGGTCCTCGAGGTCGCTCTCATCCTCCTCGGCGGCGTCCTGTTGGCCACCGCCCTGTCGGCGACCGGGAGCAGGGATCACATCGCCGGATGGCTCGAACGAGTCGGCTCCGGCGACGACCGGGTGCCCGCGATCCTGCTGCTGGTCTTCGGGTTGACCCCGTTCATGGAGTCGGTCACCGGCTTCGGACTCGGCGTGGTGATCACCGCCCCGCTTCTCGTCCGGATGGGACTGTCGCCGGTGAAGGCCGTCGTCACGGGGTTGCTCGGGTTGGTCCTGGTCCCGTGGGGCTCCCTCGGCCCCGGCACCCTCGTGGCCGCGGAGCTCGGCGGTCAGGACGTCGCGGAACTCGGATACTGGTCGGCTCTCCTGACCCTGCCGGTCCTCCTCGTGAGCATGACGACCGTCCTCGTCGTCGTCTCCACCCGGCCCTCCGCGCGCCACGTGGTTCTCGGCGCCGCCGTCGTCGTGACCCAGTGGGCCGCCCTCGTCGCGGCCAACGCGGCGGTCGGCGTCCCCCCGTCGGGCATCCTCGCCTCGACCGCCGTGATCGCCCTCCTCCTGGGGGTCGGGCGCGCCCGGCACGGCGTTCTCCCCGCGGTCACCGCCGAGCTCGGGCGCGCACTCATCCCGTTCGCGGTCCTGCTCGCGGGGATCCTCGGCGCCAGCGCCGTGCTCGCCCTCGCCGGCGCCCCGGCCGGGACGGGATGGCTCACCTCCCCCGCCCTCTGGGTGAACGTCGCGGCCCTCGTCGCGCTCCGCGTCTACACCACACCGGGCCCGCCCGTGACAAACCTGGTCCGGACGGCGCTGGCGACGTGGGTCCCCGTAGCGGGCAACGCCATCGTGTTCATGTCCATCGGCGTCGTCATGGCCGCCGCCGGGATGGCCGCCCACCTCGCCGATCTCGCGTCCGGGTTCGGACCTGCGTCACTGGCCGGCATCCCGGCCATCGGGGCGCTGGGCGGCTACCTCACCGGCACCAACACCGGCGCGGCGGCCATGTTCTCCTCCGCCACCTCCGGCGCCGCGACCGGGCTGGGAGCCGACAGCCTCGTCACTCTCGCCGGCCAGAACGTCGGCGGGTCGTTCGCCATCATCGTCTCGCCCCCGCGCGTCGCCCTGGCCGTCGGCGTGGTCATGGCCGGACACACCCGGCTCCCCGGCGCCGCCACCCGGACGCTGGCCACCGCCGTCGTGGCCGCCACGATCATGCTCTGCGCGGCGGTCGCCGTCTTGGCGTAGGGTGCGGACCACGCGACCCAAGAGGCAGTTCACACCGAGAGGCAGTGAGTTCCACCATGAACCATGTGACCGAGACCGCCGACCGCATCCTCGCCCGCGCGAAGGAGTCCGCACACGGACGCCACGCCGAGATCCTCGTTCGCGAGGGGCCGCTCCGGCAGTCCCTGCTCGCGCTGACGGAGGGCACCGAACTCGAGGAGCACAACTCTCCCCCGGCCGCGAGCCTCTACCTCCTCCAGGGCGCCGTCCGCGTCACGGGCGAGGGGGACACCGACATCGCCGCTGGCGAACTGCACACACTCACCCACCACCGCCACGCCGTCACCGCGCTCGCCGATTCCGTCTTCCTCCTGACGACGGTCACCAGCATCGCCGGCCAGGGCAGCTACGACGAACCCGCCACTCCCTGACCACCCGCGCCACATCCCGACCACCCGCGCCACAGTCTGACCACTTTGCCTCTGCTGCACCCTGGCGCGGACGGCGGACGCGGCGGATACTCGTCCCATGCGCACCCGGCACCTGGGCGTGGTCATCCGCCGCTCCCCCGACGAGGTCTACGCCCTCGCCGCCGACCCCGCCCACCTGCCGTCGTGGGCGGCCGGACTCGCGGCGGGTGAGGTGCGATCCGACGGCGACATTCTCGTCGTCAACTCCCCCATGGGCGAGGTCCGCGTCCGGTTCGCGCCCACCAACGCGTTCGGTGTCCTGGACCACGAGGTCACACTCCCCGACGGGACGGTCACCCTCAACCCCCTGCGGGTCCTTCCCCATCCGCATGGGAGCGAGGTGGTGTTCACCCTGCGTGGAGCCGACGGCGGCGCCGACGAGGACGACGTCGAACGGGACGCCGCCGCCGTGGCCGAGGATCTCGACCGCCTGCGCCAGTTACTCGACACGGCCGCACCATCTGTAGAGGACACTTCGCAGGCCCCGGCGCGTCCTGCCGAACCGGCGGAGATCCGCATGGCCACGCCCGCGGACGCGGAGTCACTGGGGCGCCTGCTGTTCGACTTCAACACCGAATTCGGCGCGGAGACCCCGGACGGCCCCACCGCCGCCGCCCGATTCGAGTACCTGCTGCGCCGGGACGACGTCCTGGCGGTCCTCGCTCGAGTCGGCTCGGATATCGGCGGCGAGAACACGGCGGACATCGGGTTCGCGTTCCTCACCCTGCGCCCCACCCCCCTGTGGGACGGTCCGCTGGCACAGCTCGAGGAACTCTACGTCCGTCATGACCTCCGCGGGAACGGGGTGGGGACCGCGCTGCTGGCCCGCGCCGTCGACGAGGTGCGGTCCCGCGGCAGCGAGGAGATACTCATCAACGTGGACACCAACGACGCCGGTGCCCGTCGGTTCTACGAACGGCACGGGTTCTCCGACCGCGACCCCGACACCGGCTCCGGCATGCGGTGCTATCTCCGACAGCTCACGGTCGGACTGTGAGCGACTGGGCGACGGTCCCCAACGGTCCGGCCTCATCGTGGATCACGCTCGACGTCAGCCCCAGCCCGCCGGGCCCGAAGGTCACGCGTGTGTCGAACCCCAACCACTCGCCTGCCGGCGGGCGGGTGAGGTGCGCGGTGAGGTCGATGTTCGGATAGTGCACCGACGTCGGATCGGCCCGGACCGCCATCCCGTTGGCGATATCGAACAGAGCGGCCATCCGCGCCAGTGCGCTGACATCCTCGCCGGTCAGGAGTGGGACGCCGGTACGGACCCAGTACCGCGACCGGCCGGGGCCGTCGCTGATCCGCCGGACCTCGACCGAGGCGAGGTACCCCCCGCGCCAGATCGTGGTGGGGTCCCACGGCTCCATCCGCTCCGGCGGCGGGATCGGGGCGAATCCGGCGCCCGCGATCGCCTCGGTATCGCGGGGCTGCTGCAGCCACGCCCGCAGTCGGATGCCGGTGCGCTCGCCGTGCCCACAGGTGGCCTCGACCAACTCGATGGTGCGCCCCGGTCGGACGACCTCCACCCGGATGTCCATGATGTCCATCGGCACCACACCGAGCAGTTCGTAGGACAGGCGGGACACCACCATGGAATCGTCGCGACGAGCGGCCAGGTCGAGCTCGACGGCGTGGACGAGCAGACCGAGTGCGGGTCCGATGTGCTGGGTCGACTCGTCCCACGCTCCGCTCACGTGCTCGGTCGGGCGGAATCTGTCCGGCCCGAGGCGATCGAAGTACGCCATCTCCGTCCTCCAGTCGGTGAGTGGTGATTAACTAAAAAGCGTACACACCGACGTGGGAGAGACGATGCAGGACGAGACGTACGACGAGTTCACCGCCCCGATCGACGACAGGTACCTCGAGGACTACACCGAGGGCGCGAGGTACCGGTTCGGTGAGGAGTCGGTCGACGCCGACGAGATCATGGAGTTCGCGCGTCGGTACGACCCGCAGAGCATCCACACCGATCCCGAGGCGGCCGCCGCCGGCCCGTTCGGCGGACTCATCGCCAGCGGGTGGCAGACCGCCGCACTGATGATGCGCCTGTTCGCGGACAACTACCTGACCAGCGTGGCGAGCCTGGCCTCCCCCGGCATCGACGAACTGAGGTGGGTGCGCCCGCTGCGGCCGGGCGACCGTCTGACCCTGCTCTGCGAGACCACCGAGGTCCGACCGTCCAGGACCAAGCCGGACCGCGGCGTGCTCACCACCGATGTCACGCTGGTCAACCAGGACGGGGATCCGATCCTCACCGCCACCGCGATGAACATGGTCGCCCGTCGCGGATGACCCGGGCCGCCCGGCGCGGACGTGACTACAGACCCCGGCCCCACCCGGGGCCGCCCCCGCGGCTACAGACGGGGGGTGAGGTGGAAGACGGGTAGTTCGCGGCTGGTGCGCCGAGCGTAGATCTCGTAGTTCGGCCAGACACGGGCCGCCGCCGACCATGCCGAGTCCCGCTGGTCACCGGTCAATTCACGGACGTCCACGACCAGCCTCGCGCCGTAGACCGAGATCTCGACCTCGCCCTCGGCGGCGGCCCGGAGATTATGGACCCAGGCCGGGGTCTTCTGCCCACCCCAGTTCGACCCGACGACGACCAGCCCGTTCCCCCACGACGCGCACAACAGCGACGTGCTGCGTGGTGCGCCGCTCTTGCGACCAGGGACGTGCAGGGTCAGAGTGGGCAGCCCCGCGACCCGGAGAAGCGGCACCCGCCCGCGGGTGACCCGGTCGAGCCACCGGTCCACCGTCACGACAAGGTGAGAGTTCTCCCGGGTGGCGTCCTGTCGGCCGACCCACACGGCGATCGGGGTGAGGATGTTGCCCATGGGGCAAACCCTATGTCGTGCGCCCGTCCGCGCGCCGCCGGACCGCCTCACCGGCCGTCGCGAGCAGCTGAACCGACTCGACCCATCCACTGCGGAGCCCGGTCTCCAAGGCCGCCAGGTGGAACGACCACATCCGTCGGTAGACGGCGTCGAACCCCAGCGCGGCGGCATCGCGTCCGCGCTGTGCGAACGTCTCCGACCACAGGCGCACGGTCTCCGCATGATGAGCGGTGATCTCCACCCGCCCCCGGAGCGTCAGACAGGGCGCCCGGTCGACCATCTCGACGAGTTCCGACCACCCCACCGGGGGACCCGCCTCGGACACGTAACGGGACTCCCACGCGGCCAGCTCCACGACCGCCGGGGTGGGCCGACCCGGTGAGACCGTCGTCTGGAGGGCGAGACGGCCCCCCGGGCCGAGAAGCCGGGCGGCCACGGCGAGGACCTCGGCGTGCCCGGCGGATCCGGCGGTGATGCCGGGGTCCACCGCGACGACGGAGTCGACCGCGCCCGCGACTTCCGACGGCGCTCCGAGGAACAGCGAGATCTCCTCGTCGAGACCTGCCGCGGTGAACCTCGACCCGAGCGTCGCCAGTCTCTCCGTCGACGATGTCATGGTTCGGACGTGCGCCCCGCGCTCGGCAGCCCTCATGGGCAGTTCGCCCCACCCCGGTGTGGCGACCAGGGCACGGGTCCCCTCCCCGATCCCGGCCAGCGTCAACAGGGTGTCCGCGGCCCGGCGTTGGGCGTCGCCGAGGTCGGTGCGGCGGGGCGCAGCCGCCGGCGCTTCGAGGTGCACGACCTCGGTCCCGTCGTCCAACCGGGCACGGGTGCGCGCTCCGGAAGCGAACACTGCACCCGCGGTCGACATCGTCTCGTCCGTGTACAGCGAGGTCAGCGCGCCGGGGACCGAATCCTCCAGTTCCACGGCGACCGGCCCGCCACGCCGACGACCGCCACCGGCGGGGCCGCGACCCTCCCGGCCGTACGCGCGTTCACCAGGGTGCGCGCAGTCGGCGTTCGAGGCGATCCACGGGGCCAGCACCGCGATGGCGGCACACAGGTCCGGAGTAGCCCAGTCGCCCGCCATGAACGACTCGCCGAGCCCCACCACGCCGGCGTCCGCCAGCCGGGCCCAGAAGTGATCGGGTTCGCGCAGTACCACGCGCACCGGGGCGTCGTACTCTCCGGCCGCCGACGAATCGGGGTAGTCGATCCGCACCCCGAGCTCGCGCGCCGACCGCCGGAGCGCCTGGGCGACGAGCGCCGAGGGCTGTCCCCCCGGTCCGGACGGTGGCGCGAGCGCGGGCCAGCGTTCGAGGTCGACGGTCTGCGGTTCGACTCTGACCACCCTGTCCCTCCCTCCGGGGCTCTCGTCAGGTGGACGGTACCGTCGCCTGCGCGTCCGCCCGGTCAGGCGCGGCGGGGGGCCACCCACCCGCGTGCGGTGCGGCTACCTGTGCACGGGGTCAGGCGGAGCACTATCCTGGGGACCCGTGCCCGGCGTCATCCCGCGCGGGCCCCAGACCGACGAGGCCACCGAGCCCCTCAACCCAGACCAGCCTCATCAGGAGCCGCCATGACCGAGCCCGCAACCGACCAGGTCACAGCCACCGCACCGGCCGGCCGCCGGCACCGCGTCGTCATCGTCGGCTCCGGCTTCGGCGGTCTGTTCGCCGCGCAGCAGCTCGCCAAAGCGGACGTCGACGTGACCCTGGTGGCCAGGACCGGCCACCACCTGTTCCAGCCCCTGCTGTACCAGGTGGCCACCGGCATCCTCTCCGTGGGCGAGATCGCCCCGCCGACGCGACTCATCCTGAGGGATCAGAAGAACGCCACCGTGGTCCTGGGTGATGTCGACACGATCGACGTGGCAGGGAAGAGGATCCACGCCTCGGCAGGACACATCGACTTCGATCTCGAGTACGACAGCCTGGTCGTCGCCGCGGGGGCCAACCAGTCCTACTTCGGGAACGACCACTTCGAGCGGTGGGCGCCGGGGATGAAGACCGTCGACGATGCGCTCGAGTTGCGCAGCCGCATCCTCGGCTGCTTCGAGCAGGCCGAGGTCATCGACGACGAGGAGGAGCGCCGCCGGCTGCTGACCTTCATCATCGTCGGGGCCGGCCCGACCGGGGTCGAGATGGCGGGTCAGGTCGCCGAGCTCGCCCAGCACACCCTGAAGGACAGCTTCCGCCGCATCGATCCGGCGTCCGCACGCGTGATCCTCCTCGACGCCGCCCCGGCCGTGTTGCCCCCGTTCGGAAACAACCTCGGCCACGCGGCCCGCGCTCGGCTGGAGAAGATGGGCGTCGAGATCCAGCTCAACGCCATGGTCACCAACGTCGACTACCAGGGCATCGAGGTCAAGGACCCGGACGATTCGGTCCGCCGGATCGACGCCTCGTGCAAGATCTGGTCCGCGGGCGTCAAGGCCAGCCCGCTCGGCAAGCAACTCGCCGACCAGACGGATGCGGAGATCGACCGTGCCGGGCGCGTGCTGGTCAACAAGGACCTCTCACTGCCCGGTCACCCGGAGATCTTCGTCGTGGGCGACATGATGAGCCTCGACGGATTGCCCGGTGTCGCGCAGGTCGCCATCCAGGGCGGCAAGTATGCGGCCAAGCAGATCATGGCCGAGGTGGAGAAGGGCCGGACCCCAGCCGAGCGGAAGCCGTTCAAGTACTTCGACAAGGGGTCCATGGCCACGGTGTCGCGCTACAGCGCAGTCGTGAAGATGGGACCGATCGAGATCTCGGGCTTCATCGCCTGGGTCATGTGGCTGGTGGTACACCTCGCCTACCTGATCGGCTTCAAGAACCGGATCACCACCATGTTCTCGTGGGGCATGCACATGGGCGGCGACCACCGGTCGCAGCTGACCTCCACCAAGCAGTGGGTCTACGCGCGCCAGGCCATCGAGCGGGTGGCTGCGGACGAGGCGGCCGCACTCCAGTCGGCCGAGCGGTCCCGCGTCGAGGCGCAGCAGTCGGCGTCCGCCTCGGCCACGACCGACTGACCGGGGCGAGACGGCGACGCGCCCGGCGGGATCCACCCGCCGGGCGCGTCTTTCTCTCTGCCAGGGAGTTCTCCCGGTCTCAGACGCTTCCCTGCCCGCTTACTGGAGATTCGCGAGCCGTACCTGCCCGACCGCTGCGGTGCGCCCCCGGTCGTCCTCGATCTCGACCCGCCAGAGTTGCTGTGAGCGGCCGCGGTGGACGGGCGTGCCCGTCGCCGTGAGGGTGCCCTCCGTGACGGCGCGCAGGAAGTCGGTGGAGTTGTTGACACCGACCACCTTGCCCTCGCCACCGAGCCACACCGCGCCGGCGATACTCGCGACCTCCTCCGCGATCGCGCAGTACACACCGCCATGGACGATCCCGTAGGGCTGGTGGAGATGCGGCCCCACCGTCACCGTGACGACCACCTTGTCGGGCGTCACCTCGGTGTATTCCATCCCGATCCCGCCGCCGAACCCGGTCCCGGAATGGGAACGGATCATGTTGATGAATTCGCTACGAGCCGCCTCGGACATCCGACCTCTTTCCCCGGCCCGGCGTGCCCGGGCGTCCGGGACGGAACGTTACCCGCGGGGACGGGCGCCCGTCGCGACTCCCTCGACGCGCAGCGCGCCTACGACGCTCAGCGGACCGATCGCCAACCGCGGTCCCGCACGGGGATCGGCCCGGCACCGGGGGTGCGTGGGAGCCGGCTCCGTCGCCGGACCGCCAGGCCCGAGTCGTGGAGAGCCTGCAGGACCATCTGCCCGCGACGGTAGCCGGTCTCCTGACTGGTCTCCGCGAACGTGGGGACGATCGTCGCGGCGCCGAGGACGCACTCGCCCGCCATCGACCACAGCGTCTCCACACTGCAGTTGCTCACCGCCGACAGCCCCTCGAACACCGTCGTCAGTGTCGCGCGCGACCGGCAGGCGAGCCACTGCGCCAATGCCTGCTCGCAGGGCAGGATCACGGTGCCGGGCGAACCCGCGACGGGGTCGTCGGGCAGCATCCTCAGGGTGGTGTCGCGGACGCCCGCCCAGTCCAGGCCGCCCTCGATGTCGGTTCGCACGGCCATGTTCTCGGCGCCGGTGTCCCACACCCTGCCGATGGTGACGAAACTGGCCACGGCCCTGCCGAGGACGCCGTGGGTGAATGCCTCCGCCACGAGATAGGTCGAGAAACGGATATCGCCGGACTCCGCGAAGTGGTTGCGGAACATGAGTTCCACCCGCCCGCTGTCGACCGCCTGCTCGAGCGGCACCCACCGACGTCGCGACTGCGTGCCCAGATCAGCGATCGAGTAGAACTTGGGATAGCCCGCGCGAAAGCCGCCGAGCGCCTCGACCGTGTCGTCGAACACGGTGCGTGTCCCCATCAACTGCGTGGGCAGCGTTGAGCCGGTCATGTCTGGTCTTCCCCCTAGTCGGTTCCTCTACACGGCCGGTCCGTCCCTACGAAGTACGTCCCGGCACCGCGATCCGACCCCCCGATCCGCAGTGGCCCAGGTCATCCGGCCGGTATTAAGTGTTACAACAGACACCCGTCCGTAACCAAGGGATTTCGCCCGGTTCGGCCAAACGGTGCACTCAGTGCACGTCTGATCTGTCAGCAAGAACACAGGTGGTGTTCAGCCACGCGGTGAGTGTCGGTACCCATCACCGCAGGTCCGACCGGCCGGGGGGGCGTCGACTACTCTGAACACCATGAGCACTGAACGCGAAGGCGCGACGCCCACCTCCGACACTGCCGGAACCGCCGATATCGGTGTGACCGGTCTCGCCGTCATGGGCTCGAACATCGCCCGCAACTTCGCCCGGCACGGGTACACGGTCGCCGTCCACAACCGCTCCGCGGGGAAGACCGACGCACTGCTCGGCGCGCACGGCGATGACGGGGACTTCGTCCGCACCGAGACGATCGAGGAGTTCGCGGCAGCGCTGCGTTCCCCCCGTCGGGCACTGGTCATGGTCCAGGCCGGCGCACCGACCGATGCAGTGATCGACGCGCTCGCCGATGCCTTCGACGAGGGCGACATCATCATCGATGGTGGCAACTCCCTGTACACGGACACCATCCGGCGCGAGAAGGCCATGGCCGCGCGCGGAATCCGGTTCATCGGTGCCGGGATCTCCGGCGGCGAGGAAGGGGCCCTGGAGGGACCGTCCATCATGCCGGGCGGCCCGGCCTCCAGCTATGAGGTCGTCGGGCCGATGCTCGAGGACATCTCGGCGAAGGTCGACGGGATCGCCTGCTGTACCCATGTCGGCGAGGACGGCTCGGGTCACTTCGTCAAGATGGTCCACAACGGCATCGAATACTCGGACATGCAGCTCATCGGCGAGGCCTACCATCTCCTCCGGGGCGTGGCCGGGATCGAGCCGGCCGCCATGGCCGATACATTCCGCGAATGGAACACAGGCGAACTCGACTCCTACCTCATCGAGATCACCGCCGAGGTCCTCGCCCAGGTGGACGCCGAGACCGGCGCCGCCCTGGTGGACGTGATCGTGGATCGGGCCGGGCAGAAGGGCACCGGTCGCTGGACCGTCAAGTCCGCTCTCGACCTGGGCGTCCCCGTCACCGGTATCGCCGAGGCGGTGTTCGCGCGAGCCCTCTCGAGCTCGGTTCCGCAGCGCGAAGCCGGTCGGGCCCTGCCCGCGGGCTCCGTATCCACTCCCGCCGGGATCGGCCCCGATTTCGTGGAGGACGTGCGCAAGGCGCTCTACGCGTCCAAGGTCATCGCCTACGCCCAGGGGTTCGATCAGATCACCGCTGCCAACGCCGAGCACGGCTGGGAAGTGGCGCGCGGTGACCTCGCCACCATCTGGCGCGGGGGTTGCATCATCCGCGCCACGTTCCTCGACCGCATCCGCGAGGCGTACGCCGAGAACGGCGATCTCCCCTCACTCCTCGCCGCGCCGTACTTCGCCGAGGCCCTGTCCGACTGCGTGGACAGTTGGCGCCGGGTCGTGACGACCGCGGTGACCGCAGGGATCCCCGCACCCGGGTTCTCCGCCGCCCTGGCCTACTACGACGGCCTCCGGACCGAACGCCTGCCGGCCGCGCTCATCCAGGGCCAGCGTGACTTCTTCGGCGCGCACACCTACCAGCGCACCGATCGAGAGGGGAGCTACCACACCCTCTGGAGCGGCGACCGTTCAGAGGTGCGGGCCTGACCGGCCCGCGGCCCGGGGAACTGGGCCGCCTGCTCGAGGAGTTGGGAGTCGCGGTCCCGATCCGGCACGCCGTGTCGGGTCTGGTTCCGGGGACGCCCACCCCGATCCAGGCCGCCGCCCTCGCGGATGCCGTCGGGGGCGCGAACCTCCTGGCCGTCGCCCCCACCGGATCGGGCAAGACGTTGGTGTTCGCCATCGCGGTGGCCCACCGCCTCGCCGGGTCGCCGAGCCTGACCGGCCGGCCCCGCGCCCTGGTCGTCGCCCCCACTCGCGAACTGGCCGAGCAGAACGCCGAGGTCCTCGCCGCGGTGGGCGCGGGCGCCGGGCTGAAGATCGCCTCGTTCGTCGGGGGACAACCCCTCAAACGGGACCGGCGCGCGCTCATAGCTCCGGTCGACGTGGCCGTCGGGACCCCCGGGCGTCTCGCCGACCTGGTGCGCGCCTCGGCCCTGTCCCTGGACGGTGTGGACCTGGTGGTGCTCGACGAAGCCGATCAACTGCTGGGTCCGTCCTTCGCCGAGCAGACAGAGGCCCTTCTCGCCGACTGCGTCGGCGCGGGCCTCGTGGCGACCACCGCCACGGCCGACGACGACATCGAGTCGATTCTGGAACGCACACGCCCGGGACTCCGGGTGCACCGCGTGGAGCACTCACCGCTCCCGTCGTCGGCCCCCACCCGCGGCGACTCCGAGGCGGCCGGGGCACCTCGTCGACTGGTGGTGCTCTCGACCCCGGACCCGGACCGTCTGGTGGTCCGCCTGGCGGCACGGTGCACCCGTGGCCTGTTCTTCGTCCCCAGACGGGACGCCGTGGAGCCCCTGCGTTCGGCAATCGCCGACACCGGCGTCACCGCTGCCGGGGTCGCGGGGTCCGCCTCCCCCACCCGCCGGGCGGCCGCGTTCGCCGATCTGGCATCGGGCGCGGTGAGGGTCCTGGTGAGCACCGACCTGGCGGGGCGGGGCCTCGACATCGACAGCATCGGACACGTGGTGCACGTGGGCCCACCGCACTCGATGGACGACCTCGTCCACCGCTCCGGGAGAACCGGTCGAGGCGACGCCCGGGCCGGCGTCGTCGCCGCGGTTCTCCGTCCCTTCGAGGTCGCCAAGGTCGCCGACCAGGCACGTTCGGCCGGTATGACGGTCGAGATCGTCGACACCTCCCGGTCCGACACGGAGCGGGTCATCGACGCGCTGTTCGGCCCGGAGATCGTCCTGCCACGTGCCCGCAGGGCACCCGCACCGCCGGAGCGGTCCCGCCGCCCCTCGCAACCCCGACGTCCGACGCAGTCCCGGGTTCACCGCCCCAAACGGAAGAAGCGCTCGTGACTTCCGCGCGTCGACGGGACCGTCATCGGGACGGTGCCCCGGTCGTCGTTCCCGAAGAACTCTGGCGCCTTCGCGAACAGCGACACCACGACAGGGTCGACCGTCTCACCACCGACCACCTGGAGCGTCGTCGCAGGGGCGAGCAACACCCGGTCGTCGACTTCCTCTTCACCTACTACCGCACCAGCGTCGCCACCGTCCGACGGTGGCACCCGGGCCCGGGTGTCCTACTGGAGAGCGCCCACCTGACCGAACGTCAGGACTGGCGCCACTACCGCCGGGAGAGTGTGGCCGGCCGGGAGGGGCTCGTGGTCGACGCACCCTCGGTGTGGCGACGCGCCGGCGGCAGGATCACACGGGCACGTGACGTGATCGCGTCCACCGCGTCCCGCCGGGGCGCCACCGGATGCTTCGGTCTGCACGAATGGGCGATGCTGTACGAGACCGGACAGGGGGACGTCCGGCACGGCCGGGTACCCCTGCGGCTCCCACACGAGCGGATCGACGAGGTCGTCCGAGGTTCCCGCCTGCGGTGCACGCACTTCGACGCTTTCCGCTTCTTCACCGATGCCGCCGTCCCCCGAAACCAGGATTCGCTGACCCGGGACGACCAACTCCGACTGGAGCAGCCTGCCTGTCTCCACGCCGGAATGGACATCTACGCCCACACCGCGACGGTGGAGGCGGGAGCACCGGGGGAACTACTCTTGGACTCCCTCGCGGCGGCATTCGACGCGCGGGAGGTGGACATGCGGTCCTCCCCCTACGATCTGTCCTCCTGGGGGCTCCGACCGATCCGGGTGGAGACCAGCGAGGGTCGGGCCGAGTTCGTCGCGTTCCAGAAGAAGTGGACGGAGCGCACACAGCGCCTCAGGTCGAGATTCCTCGCCGCCGTCGACACACTGGAGGACCTGGCGTCCCCCGTGGGCGATCTAGTGACCTGAGGACGTGAGCTGAGGACTCGTCACACCGGGGCCGCGTCGAACTGGTCTACGGCCACCTCGGCGACGACTCTGCCGAACTCGCCGTAGGCTTCCGCTCCCGCGGTGGCGCTGCGCAGTACCAATCCGATCGTGCGGCCCGGGACGGGATCAGCGAACCTCGCGACCGCGATCCCCGGATCCCGGGTCTCGGGACCGACCGCGGACTCGGGGACGAGCGTCACGCCCAGACCACCCGCCACACACCGAACCGCGGTGGTCAGCGATGCGGCTCGGGACTCCCCTCTGCCCAACACGGGGGCGGACACCCGGCGGCACAGTTCCACCGTCTGTTCGCGCAGACAGTGCCCCTCGTCGAGCATCAACAGCGGTTGGTCGACGAGGATCTCCAAGGGCAACCCCTCTCTGCCCGCGAGTTCGTGATCCGCGGGCACGAGGAGCGCGAAGGGCTCGCTGTACAGCGGCGTGGCGGCCACCCCCACAGCGTCCGTGGGGACGGCCATGATCGCCAGGTCGATCACGCCGCTCCGGAGTCCGTCCAGGAGCCTGGCCGTCTGATCCTCGACGACCCTCGGTCGCAGGTCCGGGAACCGCTCCCCCAGTGCGGGCAGCAGCCCGGGCAAGAGATAGGGAGCCACCGTCGGGATGACCCCGATGCGCAGCGAGCCGAACAACGGCCCGTCGCTTCCCGCCGCCGCGTCCGCCACCGCGTCCATCGCGGTCACCGCGGCCCGGGCGTACGGCAGGAGCCGGTGACCCGCGGGGGTGACGAGGACGGAGCGGGTGCTGCGCTCGACCAGGTGGAGACCGAGCCCGTCCTCCAGCGTCGCCAGGGCCTGGGACAGCGAGGGCTGGCTCATGCCGAGGTCCTCCGCGGCGCTACGAAAGTGCAGCCGCTCCGCCACCGCGAGGAACACCCGGAGCTGCATGAGACTCGGAACGAACCGATGATCGGCCATGTCGATGAGTCTATGCCCGGCGATAACCAGAAGTCGATGATTATTTGCACAATCCTATGAGTGATCTACCTCTCATCGACTTTACCTCTCATAGGAAGTGGGGCATAGTCGGGTTCGTCCGTCCGACACAGGCACATCCTCAGGAGGATCACATGGCTATTCTCACCATCGGCGACCAGTTCCCCGACTTCGAACTCACCGCACTCAAGGGCGGTGACCTGCAGGCGGTCAACGCCCAGCAGCCGGAGGACTACTTCGAGACCGTCACCAACCAGTCCTACGAGGGCAAGTGGCGCGTGATCTTCTTCTACCCGAAGGACTTCACCTTCGTCTGCCCCACGGAGATCGCCGCGTTCGGCAAGCTCGACGAGGACTTCCAGGACCGCGACACGCAGATCCTCGGCGGCTCCATCGACAACGAGTTCGCGCACTTCAACTGGCGTGCGACCAACGACGAGCTCAAGACCGTGCCGTTCCCGCTGCTGTCGGACATCAAGCACGAGCTCATCCGCGCTCTCGGCGTGGAGAACGCCGACGGTGTCGCAGATCGTGCCACCTTCATCGTCGACCCGGACAACGTCATCCAGTTCGTCTCGGTCACCCCGGACGCTGTCGGCCGCAACGTGGACGAGGTTCTCCGCGTCCTCGACGCCCTCCAGTCGTCCGAGGTCTGCGCCTGCAACTGGCAGAAGAACGACCCGACGAAGAACATCAACAAGATGGACATGCTGCAGGAGGGCATCAAGTGAGCATCGAGAACCTGAAGTCCGGACTCCCCGAGTTCGCCAAGGATCTCAAGCTGAACCTGGGTTCGCTCGCGCGATCCACCGAGCTGAACCAGCAGCAGCTCTGGGGGACGTTCCTCGCCACCGCCGCTGCGACCAAGTCGGCGACCGTCCTGTCAGAGATCGCGGACGAGGCCCGCCAGCACCTGTCGGACGAGGCGTTCAACGCCGCCCTCGGCGCCGCCTCGATCATGGGGATGAACAACGTGGCCTACCGCGCCAAGGAGTTCCTGGGCGATGACTACACCCAGGTCCGCATGGGCCTGCGGATGAACATCATCGCCAACCCGGGCGTGGAGAAGGCCGACTTCGAGCTGTGGTCGATGGCCGTCTCCACGATCAACGGCTGCGAGAACTGTACTGCCGCTCACGATGCCGTCATCCGCAAGGAGGGCATCACCAAGGAGCAGGCCTGGGAGGCGGTGAAGATCGCCGGCACCGTCGCCGGCGTCGCACAGGCCGTCGAGATCGACGCAAACATCTGATCCTCACCCTCCCCCGGTGAACACGGGCCCCGCTGACCGCGCGTCAGCGGGGCCCTGTCGTCTCTTCCGGTTGCGGGCGCGCGGCGAGTTGCCCCTCCCGCAAAACACTCCCCGGCACTAGGTTCGTATGTAGAGCCGGGGGAAATCCTTCGCGGCGCACCTAGCGATCTGGAGACGTCATGACTACCGGAGGTACCCCGTCAGGGGACGGCTTCCCGAACGATCCGTCCAACCCCGGCCCGGGCGAGCCGAACTGGGGCCGGGGTTACGGGGAACAGGGCCACGGGAACCAGAATTACGGCCCGACGCAGGGTCAGGAACCCTACCCGGGGCAGGGTTACGGTCAGGAGCCCTACCCCGGTCAGGGTCAAGGTCACGAGCCCTACCCCGGCCAGGGATACGGACAGCAGGGTTACGGGCAGCAGAATTAGAGGTTCCGCCAGTAGGTGAGG
>NZ_LSSV01000046.1:0-18879 GCF_001658045.1 Dietzia sp. 111N12-1
CCACGACGAGGCCGTCGAGCAGGATCCGCCACAGCGGGTGGTGGTGATCGTTGCTCTGCCCGTCGCGGTCCTTGCGTCCCTTGATCATGGCGCCGGCGGTGGCGATCATCATGATCGCGAAGGCGACCATGAGGACGGTGCCGGGGATGTAGCCGCCGGCCAGTCCGCCGAGGAACGCGCCCACCATGCCGGCGGCGCCGAAGATCAGTCCCGTACGCCACTGGACGTTGCCCTTGCGGGCGTGGCCGAAGAGGCTGACCAGTGAGGTGGCGCCCACGACGAACAGGGAGGTCGCGATCGCCTCCTTGGGGTCGAGCCCACCGATGTAGGTGAGCAGTGGGACGACCAGGATGGATCCGCCCCCGCCGAGCAGGCCCAGGGACAGTCCGACCAGGACGGCCAGGGCCACGACGATGATCGTGGTGATCTCCATGTCAGGTGCCTTTCTCCGGCGGGGGCGCCGGGGTGGGATCGGTCAGGAGCGGGCGGGCAGCGAGTCCAGGACGGCGCCGAGGCCCGGCTCGTCGGCCAAACGGTTCCACGGCATCTTCGACAGGCCCGCGGCCATGGCGCAGGAGTTGCTCGCCGCGGAGTAGGTCAGCCCGGCTCCGATGGCGCTGGCGAGGTAGGCGAACTTGGGGGAGACGACCTTGGAGGCGGTGACGCCGGCCAGGACGAGCGAGCCGGCGACCATCCGGACCTGCCGGTCCATCGCCCAGGCGCCCTTGCCGCGGACGACCTCGCCGCCGGCGGCCTCGTAGCCGGCGATGCCGCCGTCGAGCACGGTCACCGAGTCGGGGTCGACGCCCACGGACTCGAGCCGCTCGTTCGCCTGGCGGGCTCGGTTTCCGGACTGGCAGATGAGGACGACCTGGCCGGGCAGGCGGGTGGCGAACTCCTCACCGTGCTCGGCGAGCAGGGGCAGCGGCACGTTGTAGGAGCCGCGGATGTGCACCGAGGAGAACTCGGCCCCGGAGCGCACGTCGATGACGGTGGGCGGGGTGTCAGAGTCCATCGCCTCTCGCAGATCGGCGGGAGCGATGGTCGGGGCGTTCGTCAGCGTGGAGAGCATGGGTGAAGCGATGTCCTTTGACTGTTCGGGGTGTGTGGGGGTGTCGGGGTGGTGGCGCCGGGCGCCACCGGACCCGGGGGCCGGACGGGTGTCCGGCCCCCGGGTGTGGGCGCGACCAGTCAGACGGTCGCGAGGTTGCGCTCGGACCAGGCGGCGTAGCTGCCCTCGAGCTCGACCACGCGGTAACCGGCGCGACGCAGGGCGCTGGCCGCGACCGAGTTGCGGACGCCGCTCTGGCAGTAGGTCACGATCGGTCCGTCGGTCGGGAGCCGGTCGAGGTTCCACAGCGCCCGGCCGCCGCTGAGCTGCTCGGAGCCCGGGATGTGGCCGTCGGAGTGCTCGGTCTTGTTGCGCACGTCCAGCACCATCGCGGAGTCGAACGAGGCGAGCTCGTCCGGCCCGATCATCTCGGGGGTCGTCATCGGCAGACCCTCGAAGCTGGTCGTGTAGCCGGTGACCGTGTCGATTCCGACGCGCAGCAGGTGATCGCGCAGCGCCTCGGCCATCTCGACGTCCTCGGCCAGGACCACCAGGGGCGTGTCCTCCTTCTCGGGGTCGTAGACCCAGGCGCCGAAGGACGCGGCCTTGTCGACGCCGGGGATGTTGAGCGCCCCGGGGACGGTGCCGGCGTGGACCTCGTCCTGGCCACGGGTGTCGACGACGACGACCTCGTTCGCTTCGAGGGCGTCGGCCAGCTCGAGGGTGCCGAACTCGCGGAGCGGGGCCAGTGCGCCCAGCACCGCCGGGCCCTCCTTGTTCTGCCACTTCATGCGGCCGAAGTAGGCGTGCGCGTCCGGCTGTCCGTCGAGCATCTCGTCGATGAAGCCCTGCTCGTCGTCACGCTCGACGTACCCGGCCCACCATGCGAAGCGGCGCTCGTAGCCGACGCTGGTCGACGGCAGCGCGCCGAGGGCCTTGCCACAGGCGCTGCCCGAACCGTGGCCGGGGAAGACCTGGACGTGGTCCGGCAGGGTGACGAAGGAGTCCTTCAGGCTGCGGAAGATCTGCTTGGCGCCCTCGAAGCGGGTGTCGACCCCACCCGCGGCCTCGTCGAGCAGATCCGGTCGGCCGAGGTCTCCGGAGAAGACGAAGTCGCCGGTCAGCATGTATCCGGGGCTGTCCGCGAAGGCGCCGTCGGTGATGAGGAACGACAGGTGCTCCGGGGTGTGGCCCGGGGTGTGCACGACCTCGACGGTGATGTTGCCCAGCTTGAGCTGGTCACCGTGGTGCAGGCGCTCCGCTTCGAACCCGTACTGCCAGTCGTCGCCGCCCTCGCCGGAGACGTAGGCGGTCGCGCCGGTGGCCTGCGCGAGCTCACGGGTGCCGGACAGGTAGTCGGCGTGGATGTGGGTCTCGGTGACGGCGGTGATCGTCATGCCGTGCCGGGCCGCGAGGTCCAGGTACTGGCGGATGTCGCGGCGGGCGTCCACCACCATCGCCTCGTTCTTGGCCTGGCAGCCGATGAAGTAACCGGCCTGGGCGAGGTCTTCGTCGTAGATGCGCTCGAGAAGCATGCTGCTCTCCTTGTCGATCGGGTTCCCGGTGTCGGGGTGTTCCACGACGATACATACCCCATGGGGTATACGCAAGACACCCTGGGGGTATGTCCTTGCGGCTGTTCTGCCGCCGCGCGTGGCGTCCGAGGGTGGCCTGCGCCACAAAAGATTGCACGGGCTGTGGAATCGTGCAGATGCCGTGCAAAGCTGTGAGGGTTCGCGAAATGCACCTACGCACCAGGAGCCAGCGCATGGCGTCATTCCTCTACCGCATCGGGCGGTCCGCCTACCTGTTCAGATGGCGGTTCATCGCAGCCTGGATGCTGTTGATCGTCGGTGTCGGCACGGCCGCCGCCACGCTGACGCAGCAGACCAGCACCACCTTCTCGATCCCGGGACTGGAGTCCATCGAGACCCAGGAAGAGATGCAGGAGAGGTTCGCCGGCGCGGGCAGCCAGCTCGACGCCCCGACGGGGACCGTCGTCATCGGGGCGCCCGAGGGCAGCACCCTCACCGACCCGGCGGTGTCCGAGGACGTCGATGCCTTCCTCGCCGATCTGCAGGGCCTGGACTTTCTCGCCGGGACCGACGCGCTGGTGAGCCCGGTGATCGCGGCCGAGGGGCTGTCGGAGCAGTTGACCGCGGCCAAGGCCGAGCAGGGCATCGCCGAGGAGCAGATCGCGGCCGATATCGCCGCGTTGAGCCCGCTCAGCCCGGACGAGAGCACCGGCACGGTCGAGGTGCGGTTCGACGCCGAGAGCACGATGGACGTGCAGGCCGAGGACCGCGAGGCCTTCGCCGAGGTCGTCGCCGAGCACGAGGGCGACCTGACGATCGCGTACTCCGGCAACGCCTTCCAGATGTCCGAGATCAGCGCCGTCGGCGAGATCATCGGCATCGCGGTCGCCGCCGTGATCCTCCTGGTCACCTTCGGTTCGCTCATCGCCGCCGGCATGCCGCTGCTCACGGGCGTCATCGGCGTCGGGATCGGCATCGGCGGCATCTTCGCCGCCACCGCCTTCACCGACACGATCAACACCATGACGCCGACCCTGGCGTCCATGATCGGCCTGGCCGTGGGTATCGACTACGCGCTGTTCATCGTGTCGCGCTTCCGCACCGAGCTGGTCAAACACATCGGCGGCAACGATCTCGAGCCCGTCGAACTCGCGGAGAAACTCAAGGCGATCGACGCCCACAAGCGTGCACACCTCGCCGGGCTCGCGGTCGGCAAGGCCGGATCCGCGGTCGTCTTCGCAGGACTGACCGTGCTCATCGCCCTCGCGGCGCTGTCGATCATCAACATCCCGTTCCTCACCGCGATGGCGCTGTCCGCCGCCGCGACGGTGGCGATCGCCGTGCTGGTCGCGATCACGCTGCTGCCGGCCATCCTCGGCGCGGTCGGCACCAAGCTCTTCGCCGCCCGCATCAAGGGCGTCAAGGCGCCCGACCCGGAGGACGAGAAGCCGACGATGGGCCTGGCGTGGGTCCGCCGGATCCGTGCCCGTCCCGTGCTCTTCGCGGGCGCCGGTGTCCTGCTGCTCCTCCTGCTGGCCATCCCGGCCGCGCAGCTGCGGCTGGCCATGCCGTCCGACGGCACGATGGCCCCGGACACCCCGAACCGTATGGCGTACGACATGACGGAGGAAGCGTTCGGCCCGGGCCGCAACGCCCCGATGATCGCGCTCGTCGACACCCTGCAGGTGCCGGAGGAGGAGCGTCCGGCGGCGTGGGCCGCCGCGGTGGATCAGATCCAGGCGTTCGACGGGGTGGAGAACGCGCAGATCATCGAAACCAACGAGGCCGGTGACGCCGCCCAGGTGCTCATCACCCCCGAGTACGGTGCCACCGACGAGCGCGCCGCGAGCGTCCTCGAGGAGATCCGGTCCGGAGCCGAGGGCTTCGAGCAGGAGACCGGGGGGACCTACTCCGTCACCGGCGTCACCCCGATCTACGAGGACATCTCCGATCGTCTGACCGAGGTGCTGCTGCCGTATGTCGGCATCGTCCTCGCGCTCGCGTTCGTCCTGCTCGTGTTGGTGTTCCGGTCGATCTGGGTGCCGCTGATCGCCGCCCTGGGCTTCGGCCTGTCGGTGGCGGCGACCTTCGGCATCACGGTCGCGATCTGGCAGGAGGGCTGGCTGGGCATCATCTCCGATCCGCAGCCGGTCATCAGCTTCCTGCCCATCATGCTCATCGGCATCGTGTTCGGGCTCGCCATGGACTACCAGGTCTTCCTGGTCTCGCGCATGCGTGAGGGTTGGGTCCACGGCAAGACCGCCCACAACGCGGTGGCCAACGGCTTCAAGCACGGCGCCCGCGTGGTCACCGCGGCGGCCCTGATCATGATCAGCGTCTTCGCCGCGTTCATGCTGATCGACGAGCAGTTCATCAAGGTGATGGGCTTCGCCCTGGCGGTCGCCGTGCTGTTCGACGCCTTCGTCGTCCGCATGACGATCATCCCCGCGGTGATGTTCCTCCTCGGCGAGCGCGCCTGGGGCCTGCCGCGGTGGTTGGACAAGATCCTCCCCACCGTCGACGTGGAGGGCTCCGCCCTGGAGACCGGGCAGCAGGAGAGCTCCGCTGTGGCATCCGCCGACGGTGGTGAGAAGGCCCGCGTCGATGCCTAGCCTGCGTGAGCGCAAGAAGGCCGACACCCGCACCCGCCTCTCGGCGGCCGCAGTGGAACTGCTGGTCGCCGAGGGGGCGGAGCGGGCGACGGTCTCGGCCATCGCCGGGAGGGCGGGTGTCTCGACCCGGACGTTCCACAACTACTTCGCCCACCGCGAGGACGCGTTCGTGCACTTCCTGCGCGAACAGATCGCCGAATGGGTGCGGCAGGTGGAGCAGGCGCCGGCAGACCTGTCGCCACTGGATGTCCTGCGCTCGACCTTCCACGAGCTCTACGGGCGCTCGGCGGACGACATCGACGCCGCCGAGAACCTGCTGGTGGCCGGGGAGCAGATCGGCCTCATGCTGGGCCCGGACGCCTGGACCAGCATCGCCGAGAACATCCTGGATCCGCTCTACGAGGCGGTCGGCCGCCGCGCACCGCAGCTCAACTGGTTCCGGGTCCGCGTCATGGTCGACCTGAGCCTCGCCGCCGGGGCGTCGGTGCTCAGGCACCGACCGGGTGGGGCCGGGCCCGCCGACTCCGCCGAGTCCTACCTGGACGACGCGTTCGATCTCCTCCAACACGGCGCCGCGAGGTTCCTCGAGCGCGACTGAGCAGCACGACCGAACAGCGCGACTGGGTCAGTACAGCCGGGGAGCCTCCCCGCAGCGGACGAGTTCGCCGTCGACACCGGCCCGCGCGCCGTGCTCCCGCAGGCGCGCGGCCAGCTCGTCGGGCGGCGGGTTGTGGTGGCCCAGGTGCACGGCCACCACGTCGGTCCGCTCGTCGACCGCCCCGATGTCCCGGAGTCTCCGGAGCATCGCCCCGAACCGGTCCAGGCCCAGGTGGGCGGGGGAGATCTCCTCGCGGTCGCCCAGCGTCTCCTCGAGGAAGACCGCGTCGTAGCGGGCGCCGCGCACCGCGGTGAACCACTCGTCGTCCCACGGCCCGGTGTCGCTCGCCCACAGCAGGCGGGCGCCGCCGGGCCCGGTCACGTCGTAGAGCACCGCGTCGCCGTCGCGGAACACGCGGTGCCGGGCGGGCAACACGCGTACGTCGTAGGCGCCCACCCTGAGCCGGTCGCCGGCGGTGACGGGGACGAAGCGCACCGGGTCGTCGGGGCCCACCCAGGGCCGACACGCATCGAGCGCGTCCGGGGGGCCGACCACCTCCAGCTCGCCGGCGTCGGGGACCCACGAGCGGAAGAGCAGGACCTGGGGTCCGAGATGGTCGGCGTGGGCATGCGTGACGAGCAGATGTCCCACCGCCGCCAGAGACCGTCCGAGCCGCACGGCCGAGCCGGGCGCCTCCGGTCCGCAGTCGATCAGCAGCTCGTCGTCGACAAGCGCGGAGGTCTGGCCGCGCACCACGCCGAGCCGGCGTGCCTCGTCGCATGACGGGCACCGACAGAACGGGTTGGGCCAGCCGTCCGCGGCGCCGGTCCCCAGCAGGACGACCTCCATCAGACGCCCGCCCCCGGCGCCGCGCCGGGCGCCGACCCGGGCGCGGGATCCGGGCCCGCCTCGCGCAGCGGCAACACGGCGCGGCCGTCGCGGCGGTCGAGGACCTCCACGCGCGCGTCGTAGACCTGCGCCACCCGCTCGACGGTGAGGACCTCCTCGGGCCGGCCGTCGGCCACCACACGGCCCCGGTCGAGCAACACCAGCCGCTGCCCGTAGTGGGCGGCGGAGGTGAGGTCGTGCATCGCCGCCACGACGGTCAGGCCGGTCTCGCGGCGCATGGAGTCCACTAGGTCGAGCACCTGCTGCTGGTGGCCGATGTCCAGCGCGCTGGTGGGCTCGTCGAGCAGCAGGACCCGCGGTTCCTGGGCCAGCGAGCGGCCCAACACCACCCGCTGCAGCTCACCGCCGGACAGCGTCGTGGCGGTGCGCGAGGCCAGGTCGTGCAGGTCCAGGCGGTTGATGACGCGGTCGACGACCTCGTGGTCGTCGGCGCTCTCGGTGCCGAACCGGCCGATGTGCGGGGTGCGGCCGAGCCCGATGAGTTCGCGCGCCGTGACCCCCTCGGGGACGACCGGGCGCTGCGGCATCATCGCCACGGTCCGTGCCACCCTGCGGCGACCCGCGCGGCGCGGGGTCAGCCCGTCGACCTCGATGTGACCGGCGGCGGGGATGAGCCCGGCGAGCGCGAACAGCAGGGTCGTCTTGCCGGAGCCGTTGGGGCCCACCAGGGACACCCACGAGCCGGCGTCCACGGCGAGGTCGACGCCGTGGAGGATGGCCGTGCGGTCCCGGGTGACGCGCAGGTCGCGGCAGGCCAGGGCGACCGGCGCGGGTGACGCGGCCGCCGCGGGTGACGCGGGTGGCGTGGTGGTCATATGTGCCCCCGGCTGCGACGCAGGACGATGAGGAAGAACGGGGCGCCGATGGCGGCGGTGACCACGCCGATGGGCAGCTCGGCCGGGCTCATCGCGGTGCGGGCGACGACGTCGGCCAGGATGAGGAACGCCGCGCCTACCAGCAGCGACACCGGCAGCAGCAGCCGGTGCCCCGGCCCGATGAGCATCCGCACGGCGTGCGGGATGACGATGCCCACGAACCCGATCAGGCCCGACACGGACACCACCGCCGCCGTGCCGAGGGTGGCCACGCTGATGAGGACCAGGCGCACCCGCGCCGGGGCGATCCCGAGCGTCGCGGCCTCGGCGTCCCCGACCGCCATCACGTCGAGGGTGCGCCGGAACAGGGCGATCACGGCCACCGCCACGAGCACGTACGGCAGCACGGTCTGCACGTCGGTCCAGCCGCTGGTCGTGAGGCGGCCGAGCATCCACGAGTACACCTGCCGCAGGGTCTCGTCGTGGCGCTGCATGAAGAACGTCTGGATGGCGCTGGCGAACGCCGCCACGGCGACGCCGGCGAGGATGATGACCACCTCGCTGCGTCCGCCGCCGACACTGCGGCCCAGCGTGTAGGTGGCCAGCACCGCGATCATGCCGCCGGCGAACGCGGCGGGCGGCACCATCGCCGAGCCCATCGCGCCGCCCACGACGATCGCCAGGGTGGCGCCCAGCCCCGCCCCGCTGGACACCCCCAGCAGGTACGGGTCGGCGAGCGGGTTGCGGAACACGCCCTGGTAGGTGGCCCCGGCGATCGCCAGCATCGCGCCGACGATCGCGCCCAGCACCACGCGCGGGATGCGGATCTCCCACAGGATGACCCGCTGACGCTCGGTGAACCCGGAGTCGATGTCGACCAGCGGCAACCGGCCCACCAGCTCGAGCACCACGCCGCCCGGGGTGAGGCCGGCCGGGCCGATGAGGGTGCCGATCAGGACCGCCGCGGCCAGCAACAGCGTCGCCCCGCCCAGCACGAGGGCGTGGCGGGGCGACGGGCGGGTCACGAGGCGGGCTGGTTCGCGGGGCTCCCCGCGGTCTCCGGCGCGGCATCGGGCACCGAGGTGACGATCGCGGCGACCTCGCGCATGAAGTCGACCATGCGCGGGCCCCACCGGCTGGACAGGTCCTCGTCGACCACGTGGACGCGGCCGTCGCGCACGGCGGTGAGTCCGTCCCAGCCCGGTCGCTCGGCCACGACCTCGGGCGTGATGCCGCAGCACTGGCCGTCGGCGAGGAACACCAGGTCCGGGTCGGCCTCGAGGATGAGTTCCTCGGACAGCTGCGGGTAGGGGTTGTCGCCCGTGGCGATCGAGGTCAGGCCGAGCAGGGAGTAGATCTCGCCGACGTAGGTGTCGTCGGTGACGGTGTAGTAGGTGTCGTCGAGTTCGTGGAAGTACGTCAGCGGCGTCTCGCGCTCCGGCACGGAGGCGATGATCTCGTCGATCTCGCTCTGCATCCGCGACACGAGTTCGGCGGCCTCGCCGATGTGCCCGGTGGCCGCCCCGACCTGCTCGAGCTGGGTGTAGGTGTCGTCGAGGGTCTGCGCGGCGGGCAGCTGCAGCACCTCGACGCCGGAGCGTTCGAGGCCGGCCACGATGTCCCCGGTGTCGTCGGTGAGCACGACGAGGTCCGGCGCGTATCCCAGGATCGCCTCGAGGTTGGGCGTGTACCCGGACAGGTCGGTGACCGGGGCGTCGGAGGGGAAGTCGGACCGCTCGTCGACCGCCACGACGCTGTCCCCGGCGCCGACGGCGTAGAGCATCTCGGTGGTGGTGGGGGCCAGCGACACGATCGCCTGCGGTTCCTCCGCCGCGGCGGAGGTCTGGTCGGCCGGGGCCGGCTCGTCGCCGCCGGTGCCGCTGCCGCTGCACGCGGAGGCGACCAGCGCCAGGGCGGCCAGGGGGGCGAGCAGCAGCGAGCGGGCTCGTGGATGGTGCATGGCATCCTCCGTGATTCGGAGGAAGAAAACAGCTCGGGCCGCGGCCTGGGCCGCTGCACGCGACCGTCCTTCGTCCGAGGTCAGTACGTACGGCTACCGCGGCACCGGCCGACCTGGCTCGCCCGTCCGGGGACGGGATCACAGTTGCGGGACAGCGTCGGATTCGCACCGACTTCCGCCGAGTTGCCGCGGGGGGTCCGACGCTGGTGGCCGGACCCGTCGAGGGTATCCCACCCGTCGCCGCGTCCGCCCATCCTGCGCCTCCGCTGCCGCCCCTGTCCGAGCCGCCCCGCGCCTGGCCGGGGCGGGGCGAGGGCACGCGGAGCTGGTGACGACGGTCGGGGAGGATGGATCGCGATACCTGTCGGCAGTGGGAGAGGACCGTGGAGATGACGACGACGACGAGTTCTGCAGGCGAGGGGCCTTCGGCCGCGGATCTGCGCGAGCAGGGTTTCGCGACCAGGCGCGAGGTGATGAGCGACGACTTCGTCGACCGGGCCATGGACCGGGCTGTCGGGACGGAGTCGGAGGCGATCCAGCACGTGGTCGCAGAGAACGTGTGGGGCAACATCTGGAACCGGCCCGGGTTGGACCGACGGGATCGCAGCCTGCTTAATATCGGGATGCTCGTGGCACTGCGCGCGGACGCCGAGCCGGCGGGGCATGTACGCGGCGGGTTGACCAACGGGTTGACCCGCGAGGAGACCACCGAGGCGGTCATCCACGCCTCGGAGTACTGCGGCGCGCCGGCGGCCCTCGCGGCGACGAGGACCGTCCAGACCGTCTTCGACGACCTCGACGGGTGATCGCCCACACGGCCCAAGGACGTCATGGACGTCAGGTAGTCTCGACACGAGAGTGACAGACGCCACCCCTCGATCAAGGAGCCCCTCATGAAGAGCACGATGATGCCGGAGCAGTTGAACATCAGCACGATCCTGCAGTTCGGTGCGACCGTCCACTCCGATGCGGTCGTCACCACCTGGACCGATCAGGGACCACGGAAGATCACCTACGGCGATCTGGGCAAGCACGCCGCGCAGCTGGCCAACGCGCTGCGTTCCCTGGGGGTCGACGGTGACCAGCGGGTCGCCACATTCCAGTGGAACAACTCCGAGCACTTGGAGGCCTACCTCGCGATCCCGTCCATGGGCGCCGTGCTGCATCCGCTGAACATCCGGCTGTTCCCGGACCAGCTCGAGTTCGTGGCCAACCACGCAGAGGACAAGGTCGTGATCGTCGACCCGAGCCTCGTCCCGCTCCTGCAGCCGCTCCTGCCCCGGTTCTCGACGGTCGAGCACGTCATCGTCACCGGTGGGGGCGCCGCGAACCTCGAGGCTCCCGAGGGCATCCAGGTGCACGACTACGACGCGCTCCTCGCCGCCCAGCCCATCGAGTTCGATTGGCCGGAGGTCGACGAGAACTCCGGCGCCGCGATGGCCTACACCTCGGGCACCACCGGCGACCCGAAGGGCGTCGTCTACTCGCACCGGTCGATCTACCTCCACTCGATGCAGGTGTGCATGTCCGACGGCATGGACATCTCGCTTGACGACAACGTGCTGGCGATCGTGCCGATGTTCCACGCCATGTCGTGGGGCCTGCCGTACGCCGCGTTCATGGTGGGCGCCTCGCTGCTCTTGCCGGAGCGTTTCCTACAGCCCGAGCCGCTGGCCGCGATGATCGCCTCCGAGCGTCCGACGCTGGCCGCCGCCGTCCCCACGATCTGGCAGGCAGTGGACGCGTACAGCGTGGACCACCCCATCGACATGTCGAGCTTCCGTGCGGTCGTCGTGGGCGGCAGCTCGTGCCCGCCGGAGCTGATCCGCAAGTTCCGGGACAAATACGGGATCAACATCGTCCACGCGTGGGGCATGACCGAGACCTCGCCCATCGGCACCCTGTCCCGCCCGAAGGCCTCCCTGCCGGAGGAGAAGCAGTTCGAGCTCCGCATGACGCAGGGCCGACTCATCGCCGGCGTGAAGGCCCGTATCGTCGACGATTCCGGCCAGGCCCTGCCATGGGACGGCGAGTCCGTCGGCGAGCTGGAGGTCCGCGGCCCGTGGATCACCGGCAGTTACTACAAGGTGGACGCCTCGGACTCCTTCGACGACGGCTGGCTGCGCACCGGCGACGTGGGGTATATCAAGCCCGAGGCGTTCCTGCAGCTCACCGACCGCGCGAAGGACATCATCAAGTCCGGTGGCGAGTGGATCTCGTCCGTCGAGGTGGAGAACTACCTCCTCGAGCACCCGTCCGTGGCGGAGGCCGCCGTGATCGGTGTCCCCGACCCCAAGTGGGACGAGCGGCCGCTGGCCACCATCGTCGTCAAGGACGGTGTGCCCGACCCGAGCGTCGAGGAGCTGCGCGATCACCTGGCCGAACGGATGGCCAAGTGGCAGGTGCCCGAGAAGTTCGCGTTCGTCCACGAGATCCCCAAGACCTCCGTCGGCAAGCTCGACAAGAAGCGCATCCGCGTCTCGCATTCCGACGGCGAACTCACCGTGGTGAACGCCCTGGAGAACTAGGCAGGCGGAAGGTCGAACGCGGGAACGCGTCGTCGGCCAGCGGAGGGCCCGGGATTGCGGTATGACCGCCCCCGGGCCCTGCTTCTGCGCTACTGGCTGCTCGGTGCCAACCGTCCCGCCGGCCGCCACGCCGGCCGCCACGCTGGCCGCCGCCACGCTGGCCGCCGCCACGCTGGCCGTCCCGCCGGCCGACACGCTGGCCGTCCCGCCCCCCCCCGCCGCCGCGGCATCATCGCCGAGCAGAGGATTTCGCTCAGACCCACTCGGGCGATACAGGCGAAATCCTCTGGACGGCGGAGGCGGGGCGGGCGGCGGGTCAGTTCGCGGCGACGCGTGCCAGCGGCCGGAGCGAGACGTGCAGTCCGTCCGCGGGGTAGGGCAGCGAGTCGTTCTTCATGGGCGGCACGTAGGCCAGCGGGACCGACCACTCGAAGTGGCGTAGCAGCGCGCTGAGCACCAGCTTGGACTCGAGGTTGGCGAAGATTATGCCGAGGCACTTGTGCACCCCGCCGCCGAACGGCTCCCACGCGAAGCGGTGCGACTTGTCCTCCCGCCGCTCGTCGGAGAAGCGTTCGGGGTCGAAGATCTCCGGGTCCGTCCAGTACTCGGGCATGTGGTGCGAGTACAGCGGCATGATCGAGGTGAGTCGTCCGGCCGGGATCTCCACGCCCAGGATCTCGGTGTCCTTGACCGCCTTGCGCGCCATCACCGGCACCGGCGGGTGCAGGCGTAGCGACTCCTTCATCACCAACGCCAGATCGGGCAGCTCCTCCAGCTCGGCCATGGTGGGGTTCGGACCCAGGTCCTGGCACTGGCGGCGGAGCCGCTCCTGCCACTGGACGTCGCGGCCGAGCTCGTAGACCATCGACGTCACCGTGCTCGTGGTGGTGTCGTGCGCGGCCATGAGCAGGAAGATCATCTGGTTGATGATGTCGTCGTCGTCGATCCCGCCGGAGGCGTCCGCCACCTGGCACAGGGCGGAGAACAGGTCCTCTCCCGGGTTGGCGCGCCGGGCCGGCAGGTGGCGGCGCAGGAACTCCTCGAGCAGCCGGCGCCCCCGCGCCGCTCGGCCCCACTTGGTGAACGGCACCGCGGTGGAACGGACATAGCCGTTCGCGGCCTGGACGCAGTCGACGAACGCGGTGTTGACCTTGTCGAGCTCCCCGGGTGCGGCGTACTCCGCGCCCCCCATGAACACCTCGGTCGCCAGGTCGAGGGTGTGCGTCTTGAGCGCGGGATAGATCTGGAACGCCCGGTCCGGGGCCCAGGCGCCGATGCCCTCGTCGACCAGCGGGGCGAGTCTGCGGGTGTAGCCCTCGAGCCGGGGACGGGTGAACGCCTCCTGCATGATGTGGCGGTAGTGGTGGTGCTCCTCGAAGTCGAGCAGCATCAGCCCGCGGTTGAAGAACGGACCCACCAGGTATCCCCAGCCGGGGCCGCTGGCGAACGCCTTGTCCGCGTTCTGCAACGCGGCCTGGCAGGCGTCGGGGCCGATCAGGGCGGTCCACGTGGCGCCGAGGAAGCTGAGGTCGGAGACGGGTCCGTGATCGCGATAGCGGCGGGCCATGGTCGCCAGCGGGCTGTGGACGTATTCGAGCGTGCCGCCGAGGATCGGCAGCTTGGAGCGCAGTGGGGCCGGGCCGGGTCGGTAGACCCTCTCCCGCGGATCACCAGGGATGGACATCAGGCACCTCGTTGTCGGGTGACCCCAGTGTGTGACAGCCGTCACTAGTTGTCACGCGATTACCGAAACCGGCGGTGTCGTTTCTTTCACCCGGCCCGGCCCGGCCAGCCGGCAGTCCCGCTGGCCGTGCCTCCGCCAGCCGGCCGCCCCGCCTGACTCAGGCTCGGGCGACCAGTGTGTCGATGTCCACGCCGTCGGGCAGGGCGCCGTACTCGGCCGAGCGGTCGTCGCCGAGCCGGGCCAGGCAGAACGCCTCCGCGACCGGGGCCGGAGCGTGGGCCAGCAGGACCGCGCCCTGCTGGGCCAGCGCCATCGCTTCCACCAGGCGGCGGGCGATCCCGGGGGCAGCGCCCGGGTCGGCGGCCGAGCGGCCGATCAGCGCGCGCACCCGCTCGACGTGCCGGTCGTACAGCTCGTGACCGCCCAGCTGCGCGGCCAGTTCGACGTCGAACGCGGCCACGGACTCGGGTTCGCGGGCCATCGCGCGCAGCACGTCGAGCGCGATGACGTTGCCCGAGCCCTCCCACACCGCGAGGACCGGCTGCTCCCGGTAGCGGCGGGCGAGCGGGAACGACTCGGTGTACCCGTTGCCGCCGAGGCACTCCAGCGATTCGTAGGCGTGGTTCGGCCCGCGCTTGCAGATCCAGTACTTGGCGACCGCGGTGGCGAGCCGGCGGTAGGGGGCGAACTCCTCGTCGTCGTAGGCCGAGGCCAGGCGCAGCGCGGTCCACGTCGCGGCCTCCGCCTCGAGCTGCAGGTCCGCCAGGACCGCGGCCATCGCGGGCTGGTCCACCAGCGTCGCGCCGAACGCGGCCCGGTGCCGGGCGTGCCACGCCGCCTCGGCCACGCCCTGGCGCATGCCCGCCGCCGCCCCGAGGACGCAGTCCAGGCGGGTCCGGCCGACCATCTCGATGATCGTGCGCACCCCGCGGCCGGGTTCGCCGACCATCCAGCCGAGCGTGCCGTCGAACTCCACCTCCGAGGACGCGTTGGACTTGTTCCCCAGCTTGTCCTTGAGGCGCTGCACGAGGAACGGGTTCTGCTCGCCGCCGGGCAGGACCCGCGGGACGAGGAAGCAGCTCAGGCCGGCCGGCGCCTGCGCCAGGACGAGGAACGCGTCCGACTGCGGGGCCGAGCAGAACCACTTGTGCCCGCGCAGGACGTGGCAGTCACCGTCACCGACGGGCTCGGCGGTGGTGGTGTTGGCGCGGACGTCCGAGCCGCCTTGCTTCTCGGTCATGGCCATCCCGAACAGCACGCCCGACTTGGTGGCGGGGTCGCGCAGCTCGGGGTCGTACACCGTCGACAGCAGCGCCGGCTCCCACTCGGCGGCCAGCTCGGGGCTCAACCGCAGCGACGGGACCACCGCGTGCGTCATCGACAGCGGGCATCCGTGGCCGGCCTCGATCTGCGACACCAGCATGAACCCCACGGCCCGCTCGACGTTCGCTCCCGGCCCCGGGTCGGCCCACGCCGAGGTGTGCAGGCCGCGGGACACCGAGTACTCCATGATCCGGTGGTAGGCGGGGTGGAACTCGATCTCGTCGACCCGGTTGCCCCACCGGTCGTGGGCGCGGTGCACCGGCGTGAGGGTGTTGGCCAGTTCCGCGTCGTGTTGGTACTGCTCGGTGCCCACGTGGCGGCCGATCTCGTGGAACCTCTCGACGCGGGCGTGCGGCGAGAACACCGCGACGGCCTCCTGCAGTGCCGGGTTGAGGGCGTACTCGTCCACGTCCACGCGGGGCGGCGCCTGGTTGAGGACCTCGTGGGTACTGCGGTGTCGGGTCGAGGACATGGGTGCTCCCCCTCTAGTTCTTGAGATGCTCAGTTCTTGAGATACTCAGTTCTTGAAATACATAAGCTGCGTGCCCGTGGCCAGCAGCGTGCCGTCGCGGCTCCACAGGCGCGCGGCTTCGTCGTGGTAGTTGCCGTGGAACCGGTGCGAGTGCACGCTCCCGAGCAGGAAGTCGGTGCCCTGGGCGGCGATCTCGTCGGCGGTGGCCAGGAAGTGGATCGTCAACGTCACCGTGCCCGCCGGGACCGGCCGACCGAGCCGGAGGAACGACCTCGGGAAGAACGAATCACACAGGGACGTCAGGGCGAGATGGTCGAGTCCGCGGGGCTGGGCGTCGCGGATCCACATCGTCGTCGTCGACTCCGGTTGCTCCTCACCGGAGGCCACGTCGTCCCACCCACCGGTGACGAACCGCATGTCGTAGTTGTCGACCCACCGCACCCCGCGGTCCGCCGCCGCGGCGGTGAGTTCCTCCGGCGCGGGGACGGCCGGCGGGGCGGTCTCGGTCTCCGACCACGTCTCGCGGCGCAGGCCGGTGATCGCGGTGGCGGTGGTGACGACCTCGTCGCCCTGGCGCATCTCCACCCACCAGTGCTGGTTGGAGCGGTTGGTGCGGGCGGGGCGGGCCTCGATCTGGAACTCGCCCTCGGCGACCGGCCCGGCGTAGTTGAGGGTCAGCGCGAGCGGGTCGCCGTGCTTCTCGGGGTGCTGCAGGATCGCGCCCAGCATGGTGGCCGCGGTGATGCCGCCGAACGGCCCCACCATGTTGGCCCACGCGGCGTGGGTGCGGCCGCGGAAGCGGTTCTCGCCGATCGGCTCCAGCGCGACGGCCTCGTCGAACACGTGGGTGGGGGCGTCCTGACCGGTCACGGGACCTCCTGTGGGGCGAGGGGATGGGCGCGGGGGTGGGCGCGAAGATGGGCGCGGGCTCACCGTACCGAGGAGAGGGGCGACGACGACGAAGAACGCCCGCCACCGGGGATCGTCCGGCTTTTCTCGGGGTTGCGAGGCAGCGGCCGCGCAGGTGGGGCGGGTGAAATCAGTTGACACTCTTGACGTCGTTTATATAGTAAAGACGACCTCACAATGTGTGGCTCCGAACGTGCAGGAGACGCGCGATGACCGGACTGCCCGAGTTCGCCGCCTCGAGAACGCTGATCGCTGCCGCCGCGGCGCTCGCCGCCGTGCTCGTCGTGGCGTTCGGCGTGGTGGCTATCGTCAGACTCGGAGACCAGCGCTCGGAACCGGTGGCCACCTACGCCACGACGTCCTCCCCTGCGACCTCGCCCTCGTCGCCCCGCATGTCGCGGCTCATGCCACGCTCCTCCGCGCCGGAGATCACCGGGATGCTCGAGGTGTCGGGACCGGAGTGCGACGCCGGGGTGATCAACGCCGACCTGTTGTACCCGAACAGCGGCGCGCGGATCATCGACTGCGGATCCGGGTGGGCGGTCATGGCCAGCGCGGTGTCGGGCGACCCCTACTGGGTCGCGTATTCCGACGGCAGGTGGCGCAGGGTCGGGGACGTGTCGATCTACCTGGGGACGTGTCCGGACGAGGCGATCGCCCTGGGCGCCCCGGCGTGGATGGCGCAGAAGCACCTGGGGGACTGCTCGTCACGGGGCCGGAGCGCCCCGCCGGCGCTGGGGGCGGCGACGGTCGCGTCCACGCCCACGCCTCGCGCGACGACCGTGTCCCCGGCCACGACCTCCCCGACTCGCACGAGTACGCGGACCGGGTCGCCGTCGGAGGAGTCGACGTCATCTCCGGCGAGCACCTCGAGGACCACTGCCACCACGCCGGCGTCCTCCACGCCCACCCAGGTGCCGACATCCACCTCGCCGGGCAACGACGCGGCCGCGGACGGCGGGTAGCGACGCGAAAGGGATCCGGATCGGGCGTCGGTCGGGAGAGAATCTGGATCATGCAGCCAGTCCAGACGCCGACGTTCACCGAACTCACCGAGGGGCGGATCGCCCCGCCCATGGCCGCCCGCCCGGGCCCGGACCTCGCGGTGGCGGGGTTCACGGAGTCGGAGTGGGCGGCGTCCGGTGAGGCGGTGTCCTACTCGGTCGGCGAACTGCCCACCGACGGGCGCATCCAGCTGGCTCAGGCCGATTCGGCGCCGTTCGCCACCCGCGTGCTGGTCCGCCGCCCCGACGCCGCCCGGTTCAGCGGCGTGGTGCTGGTCGAGTGGCTCAACGTCAGCGGCGGCGAGGACGCCGCGCCGGAGTACACCTACCTCGCCGATGAGATCGTCCGCGCCGGCCACGCGTGGGTCGGGGTGTCGGCGCAGTTCATCGGCGTGGAGGGTGGCGACGCCGCCGTAGGGATGGGCGGGCAGACCGTCGGCCTGCGGGCGCAGCGGGCCGAGCGCTACGGCGAGCTCCGCCACCCGGGGGACGCGTACTCGTACGACATCGTGACCCAGGTGGGCCGGTTCTGCCGCGAGGCGCGCGACGACGGCCCGCTGGCCGGGCTGGTGCCGGAGACGGTGCTCGCGATCGGGGAGTCGCAGTCGGCGATCGCCCTGACCTCTTACATCGACGGTGTGCACCCGCTGGTCGGCGTGTTCGACGGGTTCCTGTTGCACAGCCGCGGCGGGGGCGCGCTGCCGTTCGACGACCGTGGCTGCGCGGCCGGCATCGCCACCGCCGTCCGCTCGTCCACCATGCTCCTGCGCGACGACCTCGACACCCCCGTGTTCGTCGTCCAGGCCGAGGGTGATCTGGGCGGGTTGCTCGACTCGGCCCGCTCGCGTCAGCCCGACTCGAAAGCCATCGTCACCTGGGAGATCGCGGGCCAGGCGCACGCGGACGCCTACCAGTTGGGTGAGCTGGCGGGCCTGGTCGACTGCGGGGGCGCCATCAACAGTGGCCAGCAGGTGTTCGTGGTGCGGGCCGCGCTGCGTCACCTGGTGTCGTGGGTGGCCGGCGGGGCGCGACCGCCTGCCGCGCCACCGGTCGAACTCGACGACGACGAGGTGGTCCCGGGCGATCTGGGCATCGGCCGGGGTGGCGTGCGGACCCCGGCCGTGGAGGCGCCGGTGGAGAGATTGGTCGGTGCGCCGTACCCGCAGTCCGCGCCGTTCTGCATGCTCCTCGGTCGCACGGAGGAGGTGGCCGAGGAGCGGTTGCGGCAGCGGTGGTCGGGCCGCGACGAGTACCTGCGGGCCTACGAGGAGGCCACCGACCGGCTCATCGCCGAGGGTTTCCTGCTGGCCGATGACCGCGCGGAGATCCTCGCCGACGCCCGCCCGGAGCGCATCAGCTGGTGAGCGTGGGCCGGCCGGGGGCGCATATGCTCCGATGAGGTACACCCGTGCGGGACGGCGAGCCTTGCACTGTTCTCGCTGTGACTCTCAACCTCGTTTGGCGGGATTTCGCAGCTTC
>NZ_LSSV01000047.1:0-13260 GCF_001658045.1 Dietzia sp. 111N12-1
GCCGCCCCGCAGACGAAAATCGCAGCTTTGGCTGGTACCGCGCCGAGATCGTAGGCGCGCTGGTCAATGGCGGTTTCCTGCTAATCATGGCGATGGTGGTGATCGTGATGGCTGCCATGCGCATGAATGCTCCGGTTGACCTGCCCACGACGCCCATGCTGTGGGCAGCCGCGGGAGGCTTGCTTACCGAAATCGTCGCCCTGAGCCTGATCTGGAAACAAAGCCGCAGCGACATGAACGTTCGTGGCGCGTTGTGGCACATCATCCAGACCTTCGTCGGCAGCCTGCTCGTCATCGTCACCGCACTAGTGATCAAGTTCACCGGGTTCTTGCTGATCGATCCGCTGCTCGGTTTGGCGTTCGGCTTCGTGCTTGTATGGGCAAGCTGGAGCATCCTGCGCGACGCCACCCATCTGCTCATGGAGGGCACACCCGACGAGGTCTACCTGTCTGACGTGACTGAAGACCTGGCAGCGATAGATGGGGTGGAAGACGTCCATCATGCCCATGCTTGGGCACTAACCAGTGGACGTTTCGTGTTCTCCGGCCACCTGCGCACCTCCGCAAGCGCCGATCCGCAGATCGTTCTCCAATCCGCCTCCAACTTGCTTCAGGATCGGTACGGCTTCTTCTTTTCTACTGTGCAGGTGGAGACCGACTGTCCCGATGAGTCTGCGGCAGCAGCGATCGACATCACACGTGCGGCGGGTACGAGGAGGGGGCAGGAGTAAGGACCTTGATCCTGCTTGCGTTGATCGCGGTTTAGTCACCCGGGACGATTGCGGGGTGGCTCCGGCCGGCCCGCGTTCGAACCAAAAATCACGTCGGGGTAACGGTCGGGCGATGCCGTAGATGAATAACAAATGGCGTATGAACTGCTGATTTCTGGATTCTCAGGAAACTCTCCGTGACAGGATGATATGCAACTGTTACCGTTTCGGGAGTCTCCAGTGGTCGTCGGTATGAAGCTGCGACCATCGCTTAAGTTGAAGGAATCAATCATGTCGAGCTCCTCCAAGAGCGTTCCGTTCGCCGATCTCATGGACTCGCTTGGTGTGGGCCACCGCATCTCTGCTGGTGGGCGTCATCGCGCCAACCGATCCAGGGGAGTGGGCCGGATCGCCGCCACCACGCTGGCTGGCGCCGCAATCGCCGGTGGCGCGGCGCTTAGTGTCGCCCCTGTGGCCGCTGCCCAATCGTCTGATCCCGAGCACGTCGGACAGATGGTCGAAGAGGCTGCCGCCCGCTATGGCATCGGAGCTGACGCGGTCCGCCAGTATGCAAGTCAGGCCCCCGGGCTGAGCCAGGCGCTCGGATTCGATACTGCTCAGTCGTCGTCTTCGGCGTTTTCGGTCGCCAGCCAAGCTCACAGGCCGACTGATGGAACGATCACCTCTGGCTTCGGCTCGCGGTGGGGCGCTAACCACAATGGCACCGACATCGCTGCGCCGATCGGCACACCCTTGTATGCAGCCAAGTCCGGCACGGTCGTGGCCTCCGGCCCCGCTTCCGGTTATGGGTTATGGATTCGCATCAAGACCGATGACGGCTATCTCTTGGAGTATGGCCACAACAATGCCAACTACGTCACCGAAGGCCAGCAGGTCACCGCCGGCCAGGTGATCGGTGAAGTCGGTAACCGTGGCTACTCGACTGGTCCGCATGTGCACTTCGGCGTACAGAATCCCGCCGGCCAGTGGATCGACTCGGTGTCATGGTTGGCCGCGAACGGCGTCGTCATCTGAGGACGTAGACAACGACCTGCTGCTCGACACTTCCGATCCAGGCCCGGATGCCACAATTCGGCACGCAACACGCTGATCTCGCCGGATCGGAACCATCCCTGCCGACAGTGGCGGGAGGCGGGCACGATTAATGATCGCCGGAGCTGGTGCCGACAGGAGGGCCCCGATGCCGACCGTCTTGCCATCACGCCTACCGTGAACGGCGTGCAGAGGGTCTTTCGCGTGATGACGCCGGGGTGGTTGATTTCCTTCATCGCCGTCGCACTGTTCGTCTATACGTGCTTCACACTGTTGGCGCCATGGCAGTTAGGCAAGAACGAGGATTTGAAGACGCGCAATTCCCAACTTCTTCACAGCGTCGAAGCCGATCCAGTGCCGTTGACGGAATTGACGGCGCGGGACGCGCCGTTGGACGAATCCGAGTGGCATCGGGTCACAGTAACCGGTCGCTATCTGCCCGAAGACGAAGTGCTCTTGCGGCAGCAAGCTGTCGACGGGGAACAGGTTTACCAAGTTCTCACCGCATTTCGGACCGAGGGCGGCGATGATCTGCTTATTAATCGTGGATGGGTTCGCGTTGGCGAGAACAACACGGTGCCGACCTACCCGGCCGCGGTAGCCGATCCAGTGACCATCACCGCCAGGCTCAGAATGCCCACCGACACCCCGGCCGAACCGATAGTTCTGCACGATCGTCACATGGTGCGCTCCATTGAAACCTCGACGATCGGTCGGGTTCTGGATCTCGATCTTGCTGGCTATCATCTCCAGCTCCCCGGAGGTCAACCAGGATCACTCGAGCCAACTCCGATACCGGAAGTCGAGGCGGGTTCGTACCTGTCCTATGGGCTTCAATGGCTTGCATTCGGAGTTCTAGCGCCAATTGGGCTTGGCTACTTTCTGTGGAGTGAAATCCGGGAGCGGCGCCGCCAACGTAGCCAGGGCAACGACGAGCAAGGCAGCCTAGGCGACGGTGCTGTGGGACCTGGTGACAGGGATATCGATCCTGATGTCGTATCCGGTCATATTGCTGAGGTGGATGCGGCCACGGAGGCAGTGGCCCATGACCGCCTCGTAACGATGACCGTTCGTGATCGCTACGGCACCAGATTTGAGGCTGAACGCCGACGGCGTCTACGTCCGAGAAATAGGCTCGATTACTGAGTCCAATCCTCGAGCTGGCTCTCGCCCTTACCTCGCGGGAGCTCATCAATTTCTCGCCCTCGGCGCCCTGCCCGACATGCTCACGTTGAGCGCCTGCAGCCGGCCCGGCCGACGACGGGTCCGCTCCCGATATCGGGCCCTTCCGGATCCGGAGTGCATAGCTGGGGTTCGCCGGTGATGCGGTGAGGCACAAGATGTAGGGGTCCTGGGGCGTGTGAAGATGCAAGTTCCTACACCAGCACTTCGCATCCCCAGGACCCGCTTTGAACGCTACCGCCAGCCTGCTCGCCGACACCATCTGCCGCACCGTCGAGCTCGGGGTGACCATCACCGACGCCNAGTAGTGCCCCATAGAGTGGTGTAACTCGGTGGCCGAGATCGTCTGCGATTCCGTGTTGTGTACGGATGTAGAGCGGCCACCGTGTGATCCTTCGAGTCAACCTTCTACCGAATCCTCGAACGGAGTCATCACGATGACCGCACCCCATATTGTCGACCCTGCAGGCCTGCTTAGCCAAGCCCTGACCGACGCGTCACCGGATCTGATGCGCGAGCTGCTGCAGACCATGATCAACGCCCTGCTGTCCGCGGACGCCGACGCCGTGTGCGGCGCCGAGTGGAACGCCCGCTCGTCAGAGCGCACCAACTACCGCAACGGTTATCGCCACCGGCCCCTGGATACCCGGGGCGGCACCGTCGACGTCGCCATCCCCAAGCTCCGCTCGGGCTCCTACTTTCCCGAGTGGCTGCTCGAGCGTCGCAAGCGGGCCGAATCCGCGCTGATCACCGTCGTGGCGGACTGCTACCTGGCCGGGGTCTCCACCCGCCGGATGGACAAGCTGGTCAAAACTCTCGGCATCGACTCGCTGTCCAAGTCCCAGGTCTCCCGCATGGCCGAAGACCTCGATGAGCAGGTCGCGGCGTTCCGGCACCGGCGCCTGGACGAGGCCGGACCGTTCACGTTCGTCACCGCCGATGCGCTGACGATCAAGGTCCGGGAGAACAAGCAGGTCGTCAAAGCCTCGGTGCTGCTGGCCACCGGGGTCAACGGTGACGGCCACCGCGAGGTCCTGGGCATGCAAGTCGCCACCAGCGAGACGAAGGCCTCGTGGAACACCTTCTTCGCCGACCTGGTGGCCCGTGGCCTGGGCGGAGTCCGGCTGGTGACCTCCGATGCCCACGCCGGGCTGATCGAGGCGATCGCGGCGAACCTGCCCGGGGCCGCCTGGCAGCGCTGTCGCACCCACTACGCCGCAAACCTCATGGCCGCGTGCCCCAAGTCGATGTGGCCGGCCGTGAAGGCGATGCTGCATAGCGTCTACGACCAGCCCACCGCCGAGGCTGTCAATGCCCAGTTCGACCGGCTCTTGGACTACACCGAAGGCAGACTGCCCGAGGTTGCTGACCACCTCGGCGATGCCCGCGAGGACCTGCTGGCGTTTATCGCGTTCCCCGACGATGTGTGGCGGCAGATCTGGTCCAACAACCCCACCGAGCGGCTCAACCGGGAGATCCGACGCCGCACCGACGTGGTCGGGATCTTCCCGAACCGGGATGCCATCGTTCGCCTCATCGGCGCCGTCCTGGCCGAGCAGACCGACGAATGGGCCGAAGGCCGCCGCTACCTCGGTCTCGAAGTCCTCAGCCGCTGCCGACTCACCCTGACCACCGACCCCGCCACCAGCTCGCCGACGGAGGTGAGCACCGATGACCTGATGCAACTACCCGCCTGACCACCCACGAAGGATCACCATTCAGTTACACCACTTCCAGGGGCTTGACCCAGGCAGTCGGTCGTTCGCCGAGGACCACTATCCCGATCAGCAGACCGAACACGGGGATCAGGAACATCCACACCGTCAGGGAGGACAGCCGTGAGCGTTGAGCCTCTACGAACCAGGCCAGAGTGGTCGCTGCGGTCGCCACCAGGCCGAGGAATGCCAACACGATCACGAACCGCGGGGTCCAGTTAATGGCCGGGGGCCTTCCACGGTGAGGGCGACCCCGGCCAGTACTAGCCCCCCGATCAAAAAGTGGGCAGCGCTGAGCACCACGACGTCGAGGTCTGCCAAACCGCGCACCATCAGCGTGCCCGCGGTTACTGCTGCGGCCGCGAGTAGCGAGAGTAGCGCTCCTGATCCGCCGCCTCCGGGTATCGAGACGATAAGCAGTCCGGCGAACCCTGTTCCCAGGGCCAGCCCGGTCCGTGCCGTGATTCGTTCCCCGAACAGCCACCAAGCGGGCAGCAAGATCAGCAATGGTTGGGCGTTGGCCAGTACTGCCGCGACCCCGGTGGACAGCCCGGCGACGCCAGCGAACATTGCGGCGAAGGCAAACGTGACGTTGTGAATATTCGTCTCACTGGGGTCCACCGGTATTGCCTCCGGGGGCCAGTGGCCGGGATCGCGAATATTGCGCTTGGGGGCCAGCAGTAGCGCCCGTGGGGGCCACCCGCTTCTAGGCTCCTTCCGCCGCGTGTATAGGGCACGCGGCGGAAGGAGCAATCCGTGACTGTACGGAAGATCAGGGCGAAGCTCGTGTTGCAGCTTCGCGCCGAAGGCCTGTCCGGGCGGGCAATTGCCGCCTCGCAGGGCATGTCCCGCAAGAGCATCACCGCGGTGCTGGAGGCCGCCGATGCGACCGAGACGAGCTGGGACGACGTCGCCGAGCTCACTGACGAGCAGGTGTACGCCCGCCTGTTCCCGGGCCGCGGGGAGCACGAGAGCGTGTTCGCCCAGCCGGACTGGGAACAGGTCCACCGCGAGATGGCCCGGGTCGGGGTCACGCTCAAGCTGCTGCACGGCGAGTACACCGACCGCTGCGCCCACGCGAAAGCGCCGGCGATGGGATATGACCGGTGGTGCAAGACCTACCAGCGACACGTGATGGTCACCGGCGCCGCCTCCCGCGTCGGGCACAAGGCCGGCCAGACGGTCGAGGTCGACTGGTCCGGCCCCACGATGGAGGTGACCGACCCGGTCACCGGGGCGACGCGGAAGGTGTACCTGTTCGTGGCGTGCCTGCCGTTCAGCCGGTACGCGTTCGTCTGGCCCAGCACCGACATGCAGCAGGACGCGTGGCTTCGGGCTCACGTGGCGATGTTCGACGCCATCGGCGGGTCGGTACCGCGGATCGTGTGCGACAACCTCAAGACCGGCGTGGTCAAGCACCCCCGCGACGGGGAGATCGTCCTCAACGACGCCTACCGGGAGATGGCCGCCCACTACTCAGCAGCCGTTCTACCAGGACGGATACGGCGCCCGAAAGACAAGGCCAGCACCGAGAACACCGTGGCGCACGTCGCGACCTGGGTGATTGCCGGCCTGCGGGACCGGACGTTTCACACGGTGCCCGAACTGGCAGAGGCGATCGGTGAGCGGATGGACGCCTACAACCGCGAACCGTTCCAGAAACGCCCCGGCTCGAGACTGAGCGTGTTTACCGCCGAGGAGCGGCCGCTACTCACGCCGCTGCCCGCGGTGGCGTTCGAGATCAGCCGGTGGCTCTACGGCCGCCGGGTCGGCCGCAACGGGCACGTGGTGTTCGAGCGGAACTTCTACTCCGCCCCGCTGGCGCACATCGGTACCAAGGTCGATGTGCGGATCACCGCCCGCACGCTGGAGATCTACCGCGGCACCGAGCGGATCTCCAGCCACCTGCTGCTCCCAGCTGGAGCCGCCGGGCAGTACCGCACCAACGACGCCGACCTGCCGGCCGGCCGCCAGTACCAACAGTGGGATGCACCCCGGGTACGGGAGTGGGCCGAGCGGGTGGGGCCAGCGGCGGTCATCGTGATCAACCGGATCTTCGAATCCGTACCCGTCGACGAACAGGGCCTCGACGCCGCCCTGGCGGTGCTGCGCCTTTCGCGGCGGTTCTCAGCCGAGCGCGTCGAAGCCGCCTGCGCCCTGGCGCTGACCGGGCCCGTGCGCTCGCCCCGCTACGCGCATATCCACCCGATCCTGGCCACCGGCCAAGACAAGACCGCCGCCCTACAGCCACGCACGAAGCCCGAACAGGCCGGCGGGTACGTCCGCGGCGCCGACTACTACGCCAGGAGCACCCGATGAGCAGCATCGATAGCGAGACCAAGCGCAAGCTCCGCGAGATGGGCGCCCAGCCACTGCTCGAGGCGATCGAAGCGCAACACGACGACCACGTGGTCGGCATGAACTTCGGCGAGCGCCTGCAGCTGGTCGTCGACCACGCCCACGAGAGCTTCAACCACTCCAAGATCGACGGACTCATCCGCCGGGCCAACCTGCGCTACCCAGCAGCCGATCTGCGGCGCGTGGACCTGGTCGAGGAACGCGGCCTGGACCGCGCCGTCCTCGCGCAGCTGGCCACCTGCTCGTTCATCCAGCGCCAACAGAACGTCGTCTTCCAGGGCTTCACCGGCTCGGGCAAGTCCTACCTCGGCTGTGCCCTGGCCAAGCAGGCATGCCAGCACCGCTTCCGGGCGCACTACATCCGAATGCCCGACCTCGAAGAAGCCTGGGCCCTGGCCAAAGACCGACCCCAAGGCCAGAACAAATTCCTCAAAAAGTACGCCGCGTTCTCCCTGCTGGTGATCGACGAATGGCTCCTAGACCACCCCGACGAGACGATCAGCAGAATGCTCCTCGAGCTCCTTGAACGACGCTACGACACCGGGTCGACCGTGTTCTGCACCCAGTATTCCAAGAAGGACTGGCACCAGCGCCTGGGCTCCGGAGTACACGCCGACGCCGTCATGGACCGCATCGTGCACAACACCATCTGGATCGACACCGGCACCCACAACATGCGCGAGCATGCGGCCGCTGCCGGGAGTCAGTAAATAATCCCCGAGACGGGGCCGGTGGTCCCCACAGACGCGATCACCGGCCCCCAACGGCAATACTGCTGGCCCCCAAACGCAATATCCGGTGGCCCCCAAGCCTCCAAATACTCAGTTGACCAACCCGAGGGCCGTGATCTTTGCCCACGCTGTGAAAGAGGACGGAATCTGTCGTCGCTGAAAGAGGGCGACGAGAGCCAGGGCGCCACCGCCAAGTAGCGCCCGCAGGGCCGCAAACCACAGCAGCGGCGCATCGCGCAGTCCCCATTTGATACCGAGGAAGCAGGCAGCCAGGGCGGCGGTGATCCATAACATCCGAAGCGGGGACGGTTTGCCGGTTAACGCAGGGGATCCGCCTTCGGCTCGCGGGGAGGTCATCGACGCCCCCGCGGTTGACTGTCTGCCGATTTGTCGCTCGGGCTGGCCATCCGGTCCGGGGGTCTTGAGCTACAAGAACTCAATCGGCGCGGGAGGGGAGAGGTGACGCTTTCAAGGGGAAGGGTCGCGAAGAGCCCGCTGGGTTTGGCCCACGCAAGGAGCTGCGAGCGAAGCAATAGGTTGCGAGCGGATCGACGAGCCCGCTGGCGGGCAGGCCGGCGAGCGGGTGGTCCTTGCCTGCCCAGTGGGAATTCTGCCGATTTGTGCCACCCGTACCGCGACCGAGGGGCAACCTCACCAGGGTGTGGTGTAGCTCAGAGCACCTCATCGCGTCGGTGACCTCTACTTCGACAGCGGTGGCTGCACCGGCGGCGGGAGAGGACGCGATCCATGTATGCACTGCCTGGAAGGTCATCGCCTCTTCTGTTCTGTCGGACATCGGTAGCCTCCTCGCCGCGGTGGGTGGCCCGCGATTTTCTAGCTCGCATCCAATGTGACTGTATGCGGTGTTACGGCCGGAGTTGGGCAGAGCCTCCCTCAAAGTATGAATGTGAAGAATGCCACCGCCATAATCCCGGAGTGCTCTTTCAGAATGTTTATTGAACCTTCATCGGAGGTGACTCCAAACTTCATCTTTTTGCGAGATCATTACCAGTATTTGAATGAGGAGCAGATGTGACGGACCAGGATCCAATTACCGGCCTGCCTGAAAGCCCTATTGGGGAGACGGTGGTGTTGGCCGCTCACGGTGTGGCTAAGTCCTACCGAACCGGGTGGTGGCCACGACGGCGCACCCGACGCGTGCTGCGCGGCGCGGACATCGAGCTTCGACCTGGCGAGATCGTGGGTCTAGTGGGCGAAAATGGGTCGGGGAAATCAACTCTGATGAAAATTTTAGTGGGTGCTTTACCCCGAGATAGCGGCACCATTAGCCACACTGGGCCCATCGGATTCTGTCCGCAGGAGCCGATCCTGTACGAGAGGCTGACCTGCGACGAGCACTTCGACCTGTTCGGTCGGGCCTACCGCATGGACGACGACGAGATCGAGCGGTCCAAAGACGACATCTACACCACGTTGGGCTTTGTCGCGTGGAGGCACGCTCGCGTTGAGGCGCTGTCCGGGGGGACTCGGGCCAAGCTCAACCTCGGCTTGGCGCTGCTTCCGGACCCTGACCTGCTGCTACTGGATGAGCCCTACGCCGGGTTCGACTGGGACACCTACCAGCGGTTCTGGCAGTTGACCCGAGACCGGCGCGAGTCCGGGCGCAGTCTGTTGATCATCAGCCATTTCATCACTGACGCCGAGCGCTTCGACCGCATCTACGACCTGGTCGACGGCAGGACGATCTTACGATGACGACCCCATTCACTGTGTCGTTGACGTGGCGGTATCTGGTCGAGTATGCCCGCCGTCCAATAAATTTGGTGCTACTGGGCGTCGTGCCCCTGGTGTTTGTGACCTTGACAGCGGACACGATTGCCGAGTTCGCCCGGATCCTGGGTGGGCAAGCCAGCCTCGGACAGTTGGAGGCGGTGACCGCCGGCTGGGCCTCAGCATTTCTGGCTGGCGTGGCGGGGTTCTTCCACGTCAGCGGGTCCCGTCAGGCAGATCGACGACTGGCTGCCACGGATTCCTCCCCGACGAGGGTCGTGCTGGCCAGGCTGGCGTCGTCTCTGGCGTTGGCGGGCGTGGCGGTTGCCGGTTCACTTCTGGCGCTGGCGCTTCGTACCGACATGGTTGACGTGGGCCGCACAGTGACAGCCACCGTCATGTTTGCCCTCATATACCTGGGACTCGGCACAGCGGTGGGTGCGCTAGTGCGCTCCGAAGTCAACGGCTCTTTGGTGATCGTCTTCGTGTGGATGTTCGATGTATTCCTCGGACCGGCGATGGGTCCGTCCGACTCATGGATTACCCGCGTGTTCCCTTCACACTTTCCGACGTTGGTGATGCTCGATGCCAGCACTGGCCACGCGGGCCCGCTCAGTGACCTTGGCGCCGCAGCGGTCTGGACCCTTGGCGGGCTGGTGCTCGCGTTCGGTGTCCTCGTGTTGACTACCGGCCACCGCCGCACCAGTCGTCGTGCACCCGAGTCGACCTGGGGGCGCACACGGGTGGCGTCGCGGTTCGCCTGGCGCGAGTATCGACGCAACGTCGCACTGTGGGTTCTGCTTGTCGGTCTTCCCTTCTTTTTCATCTCTCTGTCGATCGCCATCACCCCTGATCAGCCCACCCCCGTTGCACTCACCGAGCGCGGCCAGGACACGATCGCCATTGTCTCGATGATCGATGTGCACGGAGCGATCATGGTGCCGATCACCGTGGCCTTCCTGGCCGGCCTGGCTGGCCTGTTCGTCGTGCTCGGATCACTCGAGGCCGACCGGCGACTCGTTGTGGCCGGCTACCGCACCGCAGAGGTGCTCGCGGCTCGTCTCGGGGTGATCCTCTTGGCCGCAGTGTTGGTCAGCGCAGTCTCCCTGGGCGTGACCAGCTTCAGCTTCCAACCGCGTTCGTGGGTGGCGTTCGCGCTCGCGACCCTGGCGGTTGCCCTGACCTACGCCATGCTCGGAGTGCTGATCGGACCTATAGTCGGGCGCCTGGGCGGCCTGTACTTGATGTTCATGCTGCCTTTCCTTGATGTCGGGTTGGCCCAGAACATCATGTTCGACGCCGCCCCACCCGACTGGGCGACTTGGATGCCCTCCCATGGAGCTGTTCGCGTCTTGACCGACGCAGCGTTCACCCCCAGTTTCGACGAGACCGCCGGGGCGTTACTGGCCCTTGGCTGGCTAGCTGGGATCACGCTCGCGGCAGCCATGGTGTTCCACCGGATTGCCGCACCGGGCCGCACCCCACTGAGGACAGCCAGCTAAACGTCGAAGACGACGTCGTGGTTCACCTCGTGCACGAACCCCTGGACTCTCAAGTGTGGTGGGAGGCAATTTGACAGGGGTGCGCGGCTCGATTTTCTGCCCCCCGCGACATCTCCCGTGTCAACCAGAATCCGGCGCCGAGCAGCAGTACAGCCCCGTAAATCGTGCTCCGCGCCGGAACTTCGGCGAAGACCAAATACCCCAATGTCGTGGCTACCACAGGGGAGACAATGATATCGACCAGCGAGTAAACATTGGCGTTGAGAACTTTCAAAACGATGGAGATGCCGAAATAGGCGAATCCTGTGGAAATCACGCCCAAACCCCCCACCCAAAGCATCACCGGCACGGAGATACCTAGCCCGGGATAGGAGATTGTGGCTGAGACCTTGCCGGGCCCGACGAGCAGCAGCGAGGGCGACAGCACCAGTGCCGCGGCCAGGAGCGACCAGGCTATGTCGTTACCCGTCTCGGTCTTGCCCTCATAACGCATGTAGGTGATCATCGCCGCATAGATCGCCCCGGTTGCCAACGCCACAAGATTGCCCAGGGTGTGACCGCCGCTGAGCGGGTTAGCCACGGCGATACCGGCCAACGCAATGACGAAAATCCCGATGTAGCGCTTGTGCGCCTTCTCGCCAAGAAACAGTGCAGAAAAAATGAACACGAAGAACGGGGCAATACTCCAGAATATCACCGCATTGGCGATGGGCACCAACGTCATGGCGTAGTTGAACACTCCGCCCTGGGCCGCGATCAGCGCGCCGATGATGACCGTGTCCTTTACGTTCCCGCGCGGGAACCGGGGCCATTCCCGGCTCGCCAGTGCCCGCGCAATGAACAGAAACACCGCCGCGAAGGCCATCGCGTAAAACGTCAGCGTCTGGACGGGAATCAACCCGTCGCTAAGCTTGACAAATACGCCGATAGTCGCTTCAGACACGGTGATCAAAGCCAGAAGCAGTAGCGCCTTCATGTTCTATTTTTCGGCGCGGGCCGCGTGATGTCGATCGCTTCGGCGCCAGCCTCATCAAGGTGGCCGGTCTCCACTTGCAAGGTGGTGAAGAAGAACCCGAACTTGTTTTCGAGCACAGTGGAGGCTGTTTGCAGGACGGTTTGTGGATCGGCGCCCTCGACCACTCGAAGGTGTCCGGAGAAGATATAGCGTCCGCTGGTCAGTGCTGACGCGTGAACGTGGTGCACCCCTTGGACCCCCTCGGTGTCCTCCAGTGCTGCCGTGATCTCGGGAAGGCTGAGGTCGGTCGGTGTGCCCGCCATCAGTAGATGGGCAGCGTCCCGCAAGATGCCCCAGCTCGCCCACAGCAATACCACACCGAAAGCAATGCCCAAGAGTGGGTCGATCAGCAAGAAACCGGCCCTTCCGGATTTAGAGTGCGTTGATCCGGTTCTGGAGCTGTCCGGAGTGGATGAGCGACCGCAATATGTAGTGCTTGAGGTTGCGGAAGCCCAGGGCGATTCCGCGGAGGTGCTCGAGGCGTCCGTTGATGGCCTCGACGGGGCCGTTGGAGGCGCCCACGTCGAAGTAGGCGAGGATCTCGCGGTGCCGCTTCCACAGCGACCGGCCCAGCTGGGCGAGCTCGGGCAGTTCGGTGGGCACCCCGGTGCGGATCGATTTCAGGAGCTTGTACATCGCGATCTTGCCCTCCCGCTTGCCCGAGGCCTCGTAGGCGGCGATGAGTCGCTGGTAGACGCCGTAGGTGACCTCCACCGCCGCGTGCGCGTCATTGGCGGTGAACGCCTTGAACAGGCGGACCTTCTGCTTGTCGGTCAGCAGCTCAGCGCGGGTTCGCAGGGTGCGGCGGATGCCGTACAGTGGATCGCCGGTGCGGCCTCGGTGCCCGGTGGTGGCCTGCTGGATGCGTTGGCGGCACACGGTGAGCTTGTCGGCGGCAAGATGCACGACGTGGAACGGGTCCATCACCGTCCGTGCTTCGGGGACGGCTTTGGCGGCGGCGGTGTGGTAGCCGGCGAATCCGTCCATCGTGACCACCTTGACTCGGTCTCGAAAAGCCTGGTCGCGGGCGTCGAGCCACTCGGTGAGGACCTTCGCCGAACGGCCCGGGACCATGTCCAGCAGACGAGACGGGCCGGTGCCCTCCACGACCGGGGTCAGGTCCACCAGAACGGTGACGAACGAGCTGCTGCCGTCGCCTCGCACGTGCTTCCACTTGTGCTCATCGACCCCGAGAATGCGGACGCCATCGAAGTGTCCGGGCTGCTCGTAGACCATCGCGCGGACAGCGAGTGCAGCGGCGGG
>NZ_LSSV01000048.1:0-12476 GCF_001658045.1 Dietzia sp. 111N12-1
CCCGGGCGCCGAAGACGCCCACATGCACTCGGCCGGCGACCAGAACGCCCCCACACCCACACAGGTCCTGACCAATGTGCTGGGCCGCGACACCCGCAACACCTCAGCCATTGACACCCTGCGGCAGGAATACACCACCGCCACCGCACCCGAACGCCTCGAACAGCTCTACCGCCACGGCGCAGAACTGGCCGCTCAAACCTTCACCGCGAACACCCTGCCCGACTACCTCGACGCACTCCCCCGCACCCACACCCACCAACTCGAGGCCGACCCCGCAGCGCGGGCTGACCTCGAACACGCCTGGACCGAAGCAGCCCAAGCAGGCCTGGACCCCCGCGAACTGTGGCTCGAGGCCACCGACAACCTCGACACCGCGAAATCCGCAGGCGCCGTCATCGCCCACCGGATACGTGACGTGACCAGAGGACACGGCGAACCCGACGCCCTGCCCACTCCCCCACCAGAAACCACCACAGGCGATGCCGAACTCGCCACCTGGCTGACCGCCACCCGCGAAAAGCTCACCATCACCCCGGACGGCACCAGCACGCCCGACGCCGACGACTTCGTCGCCTCCTACCTCGAACACCGCGCCGCAGAACACGAGCATGGACCGGACGTCGAGCCCCTGGGTGCCTCTTCGGATTGGGGGCAGGCGACAGGACCGGACACCTCCCCCGACCTGTGGTGACATGCCTGGTCTCACAGGGACAGCCACCCATGGTGGTGTCAGGCAGCGGTGGCAGCCCACTGATGGGGTGCGAGCAGCATGTCGGGGGCCGGCAGCGCGGCCCGAGCCGCGGCAACAAGTTCCCACCAACTACCGGGATCGTGCTCCCGGTGCCGCTCCTGCGCGGCCATCGCCGCGCCCCATGTTGTTGCCTGTACCGGGGGGCCGGTACTGGTGGCGCCGTAGGCCAATGCGATATCGACCGGGTGGACGTTCTCGGCCTCATCCGGGGTGGGAAACATGCCCCACTCGGCCAGCGCATCGGAGCGCTCCGGCTGATAGCGGGTGGTGAACCACCACACGAACACCGCCGACTGCAGCCTGTACTGACGCACCCGATCAGCGTGTGCTCCCGTCACTCCGGCCAGGGCCGCAGCCCGAGCCAATCGGGAACGGCCCTGATAGGCGCGCCCACTGGAGGTGGCCAAGCCGTAGGACTGGAGCGCAGCAATCTTGCTGCGAACCGTTGCTGCACACACCCCCAGCCGAGCCGCTACCTGCTTGACCGACAACCGTTCGCTGCTCAGCAACTCCCATACCCGCAACCCGAGAACTCCCAGCGAGCGAGCGTGCCAGATATCAGCGCGAGCACGCTCCAGCTCCCCCTGCAGCCTCTGCTCTAGCTCCGCAGAAAATACTGCACCACTTCTTTGTTTCCCGCCCCCGGGTCTTCCGACCCGCCAGACTGCTGCCCAGGGGCCTGCTGATCTTTGGACTCGCGCAATCCAGCCCTGCTGGACCAACACCTTCAGACGGCTGGTTACGACGTCTCGCGTCAGGCCGACGGCGATGGCCCAGTCGCGCTCGGACAGCTGCACGTTGTCTGCGGCTGCTGCCAGGGTCCTGGCAGCCAAGCCCAGGAGAAGCAGCCGATCCTGGGCCCCGGTCTTACCGGCCCATCTGTGGGGCTGGGCGCTCATCCGGGGCAACAGCTCAGCGACGATCGCTTCGGCTGCCCGGCGGGCCGGTGAGGGCGCGGTGGTGCTGCGGGGGGTAAAGCTGGCTGCGGTGACCGCTCTGGCCCACTGGCGGACCAACTCGGCGTGCGGGTCGAACCTGGGCGTGCGCTCCCCCGCGCTTGTGCGCTGTGTGCGGATAGTCTCCAGGCCTGGCCAGCAGTCGGTAAACGCCGCCTGGTGCAGGTCGTCGTAGCGCATCCTGGCGTGGGCGCAGGCCAACAAGATCGACCACCCGATTGCCGACGCGTCCGACTGAGCAGCGACCCTAGTGCGGGCTAGAGCTCGGATCTGTGCGGATATAGGGCGTCTGGGCCCGGCAAGATACGGGTGGCCCTGCACATCGGTGTGGACCGGGATCGGTGCGGCGCCTACGTCTGCTGGGGCGATTGCGGCTGAACCGGCGTGGTCGGGACGGGTCAGTGTCAGCTGCGTGACTGCTGTGCGCAAGGCTGACAGTGACACCGGGCGGATATGCGGGCTTGTCAAAGGCACCGATGCGCCGCCGGCGCGGTGGGGTGCGCCCGGGGCGCGGACACAACCGGTGCGCGGGTTAGTCAGCGGGCCCAGGTCAAGCGAGGGCCACGCCGCGGCGAAGGCCTCGACGATCGGTGCCAGACGGTTCGGGGACACGGCGGTACTAAGCCGGATCCACACGTGGTATCCCCCACTAGGCCCGGACGAGCACACCAGGTGCTCGATATTTGCTGCGGTGAGAGCGGTCGTACAGCTGGCCAGATCAGCGGTTGCTGTCGAGCTGGCATGGTGGGCGTCAAAATCCAGGGCAAGCAGACGAAACCTGCCCGATTCATCAGTCAAGTGCAGCGCAAACGGCGTCCCCTCCCCCGGCGCGCCATCAGCAAGGCGTCGCGTGGCGGCGAACGAGTGCGTCTTGCGCGAGTCAACACGCACATACGGGCGCGGACTCCACGCGCACACCACCGAGTCCCACCACCAGGTGGAATCTCGGGATTTGAGGACGTTGCGGTCAGGGCAAGACACGCCCAACGGATCGACTGGACCAACCGATGGGTATGACTTACTCTGAGAGGTGCCTGGAAGCACAGCTCTCCTAATTGGTGGGCAACCCCGAGTTTGAGCGGTAACTCGAACTCTTGACTTTCGATCCCGGTTCACTGGCAGGTGGGCCGGGATCAGTCATTTCAGGGCTGCGGGATGTTCAACTATTGGTCGGGCATGACCCGACCGCCGCTTCACGCTGAAATTGCCTCCTCATCTACAGGTAGAAGTACAGCCTCGGGCAGACCGAGGTCGATTGCGGCGAGGTCGGCCAAGTACTGAGACATAGAGATGCCTCTAGACCTGGCTTCCACTCGAAGTGCCTCGTACACCTCGGGAGCCATACGGACGGGCACCCGCATGCGCTCGCCGAAGGACGGTCGCCCAGGGCCCCGCTGCTTCGTCGCCATGGGAGGAAAACTTCCACACTTGGCGCCACAAATCCTATCGACACGCCTAAGTGAGGTGGAGTTTCTGGCGCCGTCTATGGCCCCGTCGGCTTCCAGTGCAGATCGGCCAGGGCGCGGTATAAACCAGTAGCGGTATACACCACAACACCAATGTCGGTTCGGCGGTATTTAGGGGCGGACGGTGTGTCTAACAAGCTCCTACGCTCGGCGGTTGGTACCAAGGTGTAGACCACAATCCGTACAGCGGTATGGCGGTATTTACAGATCGAGGTGTAGTGGGTTTTGAAGATTGCGGTAGTGAACACCAAGGGCGGCGTCGGCAAGACGACTACCGCCATCTACCTAGCGACGGTGGCGAGCGAGCAGGGGAAGTCGACTGAGTTGCTAGACGCAGATCCTCAGGGTTCGGCAACTAGCTGGGCAGAGCTCGCGGCCGAGGGGGGCGTGCCTCTGCCGTTCCAGGTCTCGCCCGCGAACAAGATCACGCTTTCGCGCGCATCGAGTAGTGATCTCACAGTGATCGACACACCTCCCGGCGCAGCCGACATCATCCAGGCAGCGATCGACGCGGCTGATGTTGTCGTGGTTCCGACTGCGCCGTCTGGGTTGGACCTCCAGCGCGTCTGGCCAACGTTGGAGGCTGCTGCGCACAAGCCAGCTGGCGTTCTTCTCACAAGCGTTGAGCTCGGCACCAAGCTACTCGAGCTGACAAAGGAGGCCCTTGAATCGGAAGGGGTTTTCGTGTTCGAGAACGTGATTGGCAAACGTCAGGCTATACGTCAGTCATTTGGCACATGTCCCACGAGCTTCTTTGGTTATCGAGATCTGATGGAAGAGATTGTTGAGGTGACTAGGTGAGTGGCAAATCGGAACCGGTGAGTCGCAGTCTGCGCCCACGGGCGGCAGCCCCCATCCGCCCGGTATCGGAGACGTTCTCGGCTTCTGAAGTAGCAAAGACGACCAACCCTCGTCGCACAAAAACATCGCTAGCGCTTGATGTTGAGGTGTACCGGAGGGCGAAAATTGCGGCCATCCAACAAGGGGAGACTGTGTCTGAATTTATCGAGGCGGCTATTCGCAGCGCGCTGCCAGACTGACACTGGAGGAGGTTTATACCTCTGTCGGCAAATACCAATAGAGGTATAAACCGTCTGAGGTAGCCGCTGTTGAAGCGATCGCGACCTTCGGGCGTCGCGTGAGCCCCAGTGAAACTGTCGGTGGGTTGTGGCATCGGGGCCGCGTCTGGGTAGTGACCTGACGACGCCGTGGGGGAGTGCGCCGGAGGGCAGGTTGTCAGATCGCGTCTTATCGGCGCCACCTGGACCTGGCGGAGCACTCGGCTGAGGGGACTTCGGATTCGAAGCCCGACCGGTACGGCCGATGCTGCTAATGAGCTTGCAGATGGCACTGTTGCGTGTGAGGAAGCTTCCACAGTGTGTGGTGGCGCTTGCGCCAGAAGGAGTCGAAGTGTCGCTGGGAGACTTGGCAGATCTGTTTGATCAGTTTGTCGCCGAATGCCGTACAACGCTCGGGGTTTCTGGAGCGTCTTCCGAGCTCAGCGTCACCGGTAAGCTAGACAACTTCCTCACGGAAGCATTTGTCGAGGGAAGTACTCATGCTCTTCATCTTTCTCAGCAAACAAGCACACAATTCGGAGTTCCCGATTTTCGAGTTGATGCGCCTGGAGGACTTCTTGGCTGGGTTGAGTTCAAAGCAGTAGTGGGTAAGGACCTTCGTTCTCTGAAGGGACACGATAAGCGCCAGCGAGATTTGTTCGTGTCCGGTCTGCACAACATCATCTTGACGAACGGTTGGCAGTGGGAGCTTTACCAAGACTCTAAGAGGGTCAAGACGGTCACGTTCGACCCGCAGCTGTTCACTGCCGACACAATCCCGATGATCGATTCAGGGAGAATCGACGAGCTGCGAAGTCTCCTGACGCTGTTCTTGACCTTCCAGCTGGGCTTCTATGAAACGACTGACAAGGCAGTCAGCGCGCTCGCCTCACGGGCTAAAGCGTTGAAGATGGCACTCATCGAGGTGGGGGCGACAGGCGCCGGCGCGCATCTGAACCAGCTTCGTTCAGACTTTCAAGCCCTTCTGTACCGGAATGGTCAGCCGTTCACCTGGGAAAAGTTTGTTGATTCCTACGTGCAGATTGCAGCGTTTGGGGCATTGCTCTGGCGCCTTGAATCTGGTGCGACGATCAGCTTGCAGCATCAGGTTGGACTGAAGGTCGGACTTCATCCCTTGCTTTCCCAGTGCCTTGCCATTTTGTGGTCTCCACAATCTCGCATACCTACTCTCGAGCCGCTGCTGGAAGAGCTATGTCGAACGGTAAACCTCATTCCGTTGGATTTGTTCAAGACCGGTGGGAAATCGACCCGTAGGCGGAAGTATCTTCCCGACCCGATTGTCCATGCGTACGAGCCCTTTTTTCGAAAGTATGACCAGGCAGCTCGTGAGGCGAACGGGGTTTACTACACGCCTGTCGAAGTTGTACAGCAGATCGTCTCCGGAACCGATGAGCTTCTACGTAGCTCTCTAGGGAAACCCGCAGGGATCTTGGACGACTCTGCTCGCTTCTTGGATCCGGCTACGGGCACTGGGACATTTTTGTTGGGACTGGCCAACGAGGTGGCCCTCGAAGCGGAAAAGGCTGGACTTCCGACCGATCAAGTAGTCAAAGAGGTCCTGACCGAACGGACGTCGGCGTTTGAGCTGTTTCCGGGGCCTTACACGATTGCTCATCAACGACTCGAAGCCCTGCTTTCCGCGCACGGGGCTTCCCCAACAACTCGACTCCCGATCTACCTGGCTGACACTCTTGCTACACCTGAATCAGGTGAGCTCCCGCTGTCAGGATTTGGCCCGGCGGGCGATGAGATCCTGGCCGAACGTGAACGGGCTGACTGGGTCAAGACCGGCGAGGAAATTCTCGTTGTGCTCGGAAACCCGCCGTGGGAAAGGGTGAAGAAGTCGGAAGGCGGCTGGGATGTCTTTGCCGAGGCCTTGATGCAGCAGGTGGTCGATGCGACCCCAGTAGACAAGCGGGCCGACGTAAAATCGGCAAGAGACCTCTATGTTGCATTTTGGGCGTGGGCGCTGTGGGTCCTGCGGAGCCCAGATGACCGGCGGGAGACCGTGCAATCGCCGATCATTGACGCCGCGAAGAATCATGGGATCGTAGCCTTCGTCACGAACCGAACCTGGATAGTCGGCCCTAGTCTGGTGGGCCTTCGCACGCTCGTCCGGCGTGGGGTCAAAGAGGTCTGGGTGTGTGACCTAGGTGGAGATGCGCGTGGGGGAGCCGGCGCCAAGTCCTTCGCTGGCGGGGATTCCAACGTCTTCGCCATTCAGACCGGCGCGGCGATAGTCTGGCTGGTCTTTGACCGAGAGTTCGTGGGCACTCCAGCCGTGAGGTATCAGCGAATTACGGGGAACAAGGCCACGAAGCTCGACCAGCTGGCCGAACCATTTGACGCCTCCCATTTCGTTGAGGTTGCGGGGGACAACTACTTCCTTCCGGTGAACTGGTCAGCTCGGCTAGCGGAAGCCCCATCTCTTCCGGACCTCTTTTCGTTCGAGCCCTACACGGGAATTCAGTCAGCTCGGGACACAAAGGAGTACTCACCATGGGGCGTAGATGCAGACGAGGTGTACGCGGAAACGCGAACACGGCCATCTGCTCTACCTGTGCGATCGGGAGCGCTAGGTCGTTGGAGCCAGCTCTCAGAGGCGCAACGCCGTGCTGCTTGGTCGACTGCCGCAACAGCTAGGTCTTCTAGCAAGAAGGTTCCGACAAAGGAATCACTAGACCCGAAGAAGGTTAGAAAAGCGCTCTACCGTCCGCTCGACTTCCGCCACGTCTACGACGACCCTGCCTGGATTGACTGGTACCGAGAGGACTTGCACCGCGTCTACGAAGACGTAGACGTGCCGACCTTGATCTCGCTCCCTAGAGACTTTGGAGCCGGTCCCTTGGTCATTCACTCCGACCTCCTCCCAGAGCAACACAGTTTCCGTGGCAAGGCTGGAGGTATGGCGGTGTTCCCGCTGTGGCTTCCCGGAGACGGTCGCCCTGACAATGGACGCACGGTGATCAACGGTCGCCGATGCGGGTTTAAGGACAGTGTCCTGGAGTGGGCGGAGTCGGCATTCCCAGACTCCATCAACCTGGCTGAAGACACATATGACTATGTGCTGGCGCTTCTTTCGGCCCCGCTGTACTCGAAGCGTTACTGGCCCGAACTTGAAGCGGTTTCTCCTCGGGTGCCTCTCGTTGAGGATGAGGAAATTGCCCGCGAGGCCCTCACTCTCGGGCGGCTAGTGCGAGCCGCCTGGAGGCGTGAGGTACCTACTGAGGGTTTGAGGTGGGACGCCGCGGGGAACGGAGCCCTCGGCCCCGCTTCGCTCCATGATGGAGTTCTGCGGTTCGCGAATGGTCGAACCATCACTGGCATCCCTAGCGGAGTGTGGGAGTACAAGGTCAGCGGGTACAGCGTGCTTTCCGAATGGCTCGCGGCGCGGGAGCACTGGGTCGTAACAATCGCCCAGGCACAGGAGACACTTCAGACAATCGCCTCCATCGGTGCTCTGGTTGAGCTGAGCTCGAGCCTTGATGGCCTGTTCGACCTCGTGGACCAGCGCATGTCTGACGGAGAGCAATAGCGAGGCCGACGCTGGGCGGGCTTCACTGATTGGGGTTGCCGTACTGGGTTACAGCCACCATGAACCGCACTGGTTCTGTCGGAGGGTTCCATCTAGGCCGATCTACCCGATAGATCCGATATTCGAGAACAGCTCGTACACGCGGAGGTGCCAGATCCTGTTCGAGCGGCTTGTTCAGGAGCAGCACTATGACGCCGCCTGCCTAGTCACCACTAGGAACGGTAGGGGCATCCTCCAGGAGTCCATCGCAGAAGTATTACCCCGAAACTTCAGCACCTCGATCGCGGGACGAGTGGAGTGCATCCGAAACCTCGCGTAGCGCTTGGCATCTTGTCCGTCTGGTCACCTGTGGAAAGTAGGTTCGTGGACCATGTCGGGGCGGTCGGTCACACTGGAGACAGCGTGGATGTTGCCGGGGCAGAGTTCGCCTCCTTCCGCCAGCCCGGAAGGGGGATCATGGACGACCTGGACGATCAGTCTGGCATCGGAGACCGCGCGGGCGTAGAGAGCTGGCTGAGTTGGAACCGGGACGATCTAGGTGATCAGGTTGATCGCTTAGCGGGCGACGTCTCGGTCTACCGGGACCTGCGGTCGGCGAAGTTCGTCGGCACGGAGCAAGCGCTCTTCGAGGACGCACTCGCAAGGTATGGGTTCGCTGTCATTGGCGCCTGGATCAGTCATGGTGTGATGGAGCAGAAGTGCCGAGAAAAGTGGCAGCTCAGGAACCTGAGCGAGCTGGAGGGAATCAAGCTAACGGCGCGCGATGTCGAAGAGCTCACTATGGACACGGTGGCCGCGGCGGTTGAAGGATTCAGGAACAACGTTCTGGCGAGAGGGAAGTGGGACCCGAAGAAGGGTGCTGCCCTGAGGACCTTCTTTATCGGGCAGTGTGAGTTCCAGTACCCAGATGTCGCCCGCCGCTGGAAGCGACAGCGCCGCGATCTGCTCACAGACTCGGCTCTGGACGACGCACAGCTGGGGCGGCTCACTCACTCGGTACTGGGCAACGCCGAGGCGGACGTCATCCAGGCAGATTCGATTGCTGAGCACCTCAGCCCAGTGAAGCGTGACGACGCCAAGATAGCGCTGGTCATGAGGAGTCACCAGTACTCGAACTCAGAGATCGCGCAGGAGTTGGGCACTACCGTGAAAACGGTCGAGGGTTTGCTTAGCGTGGCCCGAAAACAGATCGAACGGGCGCAGGAGGGGACGGCATGAACGACTTCGCGAAGAAGCTGGAGCGATCTTCCTTCGGGACCAGAGGCGCCAGAGCCGCCCGAAGCAGCGTCAGTCAAGAACGAGCTGACCAGGTGCTACGGCGGGCAGCAGAACTTCGAGAAAAAAATTCCCGTCGACTTGAGGGGAGACCAGGGCCCGGGGCCCTATAACTGAGTGTCGCCGGATGAAGAAGGCGACCAGGGCGGGCCCGCGCCAACGAGCCCGCCCTGCCAGCCCGAGAGCTACGTCCCGGTTTCCATGAGGATGGTTGTCTGGATGTTAGCGGAGTCAGAGGAGGCCCATGAGAGGTCTCCCTCCACTCGGGTGGTCATCCAGATTGGAGGGCCCACCATGGCCCGTCGTACCGTTCATCGATCTGCCATCACCGGCCGGTTTGTCGGTCCCGCTTCTGCTGCGAGGTGGCCGGGGAAGACCACCACGGAGCGAGTCGGAAGTGGGACCGGGAACTCTCGGACCGTGACCCGTTCCGCGGTTACCGGACGTTTCGTTCCGGGTTGGCGTGGTGACGCCGATCCGACTGGCACGATCCGTCAGCGTGTCTGATCGCTGAGAACTGGGCGGGGCATCGACTCGGTTGGTGCCCCGCCTCTCGGCGAAGTAGACAGCCAGCTGCAGCGGCGGTGAGCTGAGTTTCCTCTTGAAGGAGCAGTGACGTGAGAGAAGCCACCGGACATAAGGACGGCATTCCAGATACCTGGTCTGATCAGGACATCCAAGATGTTCACTACCGATCGCAGCTAGATCCGGTAGATCCAGACCTCGTTGAGCCGCTCGGGTGGGTCGCCTATGCGGCTATCCGATTTCACTCGACGCTTCGCTCCGTATGGACGTTTCAGCTCGGTGGGAGCGATAAGAAGGCGGATGCCTGGCCAACGGGCACGCTGGCGAACAATGTGGTGAAAGCCGCGCGCGACCAAGGCGATCCTCGAGCAGATGCTTTCGAGGAGTGGTACCGCACCTACGGTCAGCCCGCTATCGACATGCGTAATGGCGTCATGCACGCCTGGCCGTACACAGCCGAGGACGGACTCCAAGCGCTTGGGATGGGCCCGCGTGTTGCCGGCCGATCTCGAATCACCAAGACCACGTTGGAACGGATCGCCGGGGTGATCAGCCTTGTCAACGGCGGGTGAAAATTGACCCCTACGTGACGGGCGAATTCTGACCCCTCTGGTTGTTGGTCTGTGCGGTCATGAGGTCTCGTCGTGCTTTGGTCCGGTAGGACTGGCCGCCGAGGGTGAGTACCTCGGCGTGGTGGACGAGACGGTCGATCATCGCGGCGGCGACGATGTCGTCGGCGAAGATCTCGCCCCAGCGGCCGAATGGCATGTTCGAGGTCACCAGGATCGAGCCCTGCTCGTAGCGGTGAGCCACGAGCTGGAAGAACAGGTTGGCGGCGTCGGAGTCGAACGGGATGTAGCCGACCTCGTCGATGATGAGCAGCTTGTAGCGCCGTAGCTTGCGCAGCTCGGCCTCGAGGCGGTTCTCGGCGTGCGCGGCCTGCAGCCTGGCGAGCCAGCCGACGGCGGTGTCGAACTGCACGGCGTAGCCGGCGGCAATCGCCTTGTATCCGAGGGCGATCGCCAGGTGGGTCTTGCCCACTCCGGGCGGCCCGAGCAGGACTACGTTGTCGGCCTTGCCGATGTAAGTGCTCGTCGCTAAGTGCGCGAGCACGTCTTTGCGCAAGGTGGGCTGATGGTCGACGTTGAAGTCCTCGAGCGTCTTGACCTGCGGGAAGTGTGCGGCTCGCGTGCGGACCTGGATGCCGGAGGCCTCTCGGTCGGCGACCTGCCGGCCCAAGACTGCGGCCAGGTACTCCTCGTAGGTCCAGCCCTGCCTACGGGCGGTATCGGCGAGGTCGGCGAACACGCCCGAGATGGTCGGGGTCTTGAGCACCCGGGCTGCGTAGGCGATCTGGGAAGAGGCGTCGTCGCTCATGCCGACACCTCCGAATCCAATGCTGCGTTCCCGGCGAAGTCGACGTCGTAGAGGTCGTCGTAGTCGCGCAGCGAGCGCACCACCGGATCGGTGAACGAACTCATCGGTGGTTGCTCGCGGGTCCGCTGCCAGTACTCCACGCGCAGTTGCTTGGCCAGCTCCACATGCTCGGGGTTGGTGACCGTCCCGCGGCGGGACCAGCTGCGGCGGTGCTCAGCCACCAGGGTGCCCGCGCAGGTCACCGTCACCGTATGCAGGCTGGCGACTACCTCGACCAGGCGACCGATCACGCGGGGGTCGACCGAGTAGTCCACCGAGTCGATACGGACGTAGTAGTCCCGCGCCAGTCTCACCGTCGTGCGCAGGCCCGTTGCCGGTGCGACCGGCGGAAGGGCGAGCATCCGGGCCCGGTCCTCGACTAGTGCGTCGACGGGTCGAGTTCCCAACACTCGCACGGTGCGCGAGTTGGCTGTTTCCAGCCACTCGGTGAGCTGGTCATTGAAATCGTCGGGGCCAGTAAACGTCCGGCCGGCCATGAACGACTGGCCGAGGTAGCCGTTGTGGCGTTCGACCATGCCCTTGAACTCCGGGTCTCGAGGCGGGGCGATGACCAGCTTCGACGACAACGTGCCGGCGAACGCGGCGGCATCGACCGTCGGCTTGCCCGCCGAGGTGGCGATCGCCGATTCCCGGTCCCACCACAGGCGGTGCGTCACAGCGCCGAGCCGGCCCAGCAGCAGCCACATCCCGGCCAAAATGTCCCCGGCCATCCGGGAGGGGATCATCGTCGCCGAGATGTACCTCGAGAACGCCAGCGTCATCACCAACACCGGCATCTGGGCACTCTGACCTGCGCCCAGCGGGATCGGCGTTTTGGGGAACCACAGATCGCACTGCGTCGTATCACCGGGCTTGTGCTCGATGCGGTCCGCCGGGTCGATCCCGCGGTACTCGGGGCGGATCGCTCGCACGCGGTCCTTAAGCACGGTCATCGAGTGCGGCCAGGCGATCCGCTCGGCGATCACCGTGGCCGGCATCGTCGGATACTCCGCCAGCAACTTGCGGATCTCCGGTTCGAACGCATCGGCCAGCGATCCCTTCGGGGCTCGCTTGTACTTCGGCGGCTCGGATGAGGCCAACGCCGAACGCACCGTGTTCCTCGCTATTCCCAGCCTCCTGGAGATCTCCTTGATCGGCACACCCTCGCTGTTATGCAACCGGCGTATCTCGGCCCACTGCTCCACTGCAATCACCCTCCCAGGGTCGGGAGGGGTCAAGATTCACCCGTCACCCGGGGGTCAGTATTCACCCGCCGTCGACAAGCCTCGCCTCTTGGCGCCTCGATGTAATCCGTTGCGACCGGGATAGCTGACACGGCGAAGACAATCATTGACTCAATCGCTCGAAAGTCGAAGTTCCCGGCCATCTTCGAAGCGCCGTAGTCGAAGGACCGGACTTTTAGCGCTGCGCTCCAGTTGTGACTTTCACCTTCGTTTGGCGGGATTTCGC